>JAJZJZ010000013.1 GCA_021809755.1 Thermoplasmata archaeon | reverse complement strand
CATTTCACATTCCCTCTTTTAGTATTATCACAATGATATAATTGTCCATAGATTTTTCCATGTATAGTTCCTTCGTCATAAATTACAGTTGATTATATAGCCCAGCTTATTATTAATTTTTGCGAATATTGATGCTTTAACAAAAAATGATTTGGTAAATTACAAAAGAAGAACTCTAACTTGCTTTCCATTTCCTGAACAAGGTCTATTGCGCCTTCTGTTTAACGAATCCCTTACATTCAGAAATAAAATTCTCAAACATCTCTTTGCCGAATTCTGTGTTCTCAACCTCCGGATGGAACTGAACTCCGAAAATTGGTCTTGCCTTATGGTAAAAAGCCTGAACTTTGCAGTTCTTTGAAGATGCACACAGTTCAAATTCTGGTGAAAGTTCAGTTATTTCGTCGTTGTGATTTTCCCATGCCATGGTTTTTTCGGGGATTTCTCGAAATATACCGCCCTGATTGAAAAAAGACAACTGCGTTTTCCCAAATTCTGGAACTTTGGCCCTTCCTACCTTGCCACCAAAATGAAGAGCGATAAATTGTGCCCCAATGCATATACCGAAAACAGGAAGATTCAGACTGTCAATATAATTTCCTATGATTCCAAGCTTGTCCATTTCGTCCACAATACTAGGAGCGCCTCCAGACAATACTATTCCTGATGCATCGCTGAGAACCGATATATCCACATCGTTCTGGACAATCTCCGATTCTACTCCAAGTTTCCTCAAAACCTTCCATTCACGGTGAGTCCATTGCCCACCGTTATCTATGACATATATCTTCATTTAATCCAGTCCTGGTATATTGAGAACCTTACTTATTTCCTTGTATCTATTCCTTATGGTTACTTCCGTGACTCCTGATACCCTTGCAATTTCCTTTTGTGTTCTAGGCTTTCCAACTAGAACAGACGCAATATAGATTGAAGCTGCAGCTATTCCAGTGGGTCCTTTTCCAGATGAGATACCCATGTCATTGGATTTCCTAACAATTTCTTCGGCTTGCATTATTGCCTGTTTATCCAGCTCCAGCTTACTGCAGAACTGAGCTATATAGGAAAATGGTGTCGTGGGTTGCAGATTAAGTGATAATTCCTTTGATAGATGACGATAAGCCTTTCCCACTTTCTTCTTGTTTACCTCTGAGGCCTTTGATATTTCATCTAAAGTTCTTGGAAGGTTTACCATTCTACATGCAGCATAAATTGAGGCACAAACAATGCTTTCAATGCTCCTTCCTCTTATGAGGTTTTTTTCAACAGCTTTTCTATATGTAAGAGCGGCGGTTTCCTTAATGTCCTTAGGAATTCCCATTTTAGCACCATAATCATTCATCATTTGCAAAGCAAGTGACAGATTCCTTTCCGCAGCATTGCTTACCCTTATTCGCTGATGCCATTTTCTCACACGATATATTTGGGCTCTGTTCTTATGAGGTATTCTTTTCCCGTAGTAATCTTTGTTTGCCCATGAGATTTCAGTTGCAAGTCCCTTATCATGACTTAGAAACGTCATTGGTGAACCAGTTCTGGATCTTTTGTCGTCCTGATCTGTATCGAATGCTCTCCACTCTGGTCCCTGATCTATGAACGCATCTTCTACAACCATTCCACAATCGTTACAAATCAGTTCTCCCCTTTCATAATCCCTTATTAGATGTTCTGAATTGCATTCTGAACATCGTTTTCCAGATTCACTGCCTTCAACCTTGTCCATCAAAACACCAGTATCGTTAGTATTTTATACTACATCTTAGGTTATATATAATATTTTGCTAATGTGCAAATTATAACGCATTTAAGATTATTAAATGAACAGATTCAATCAATTTTAAAGCTTCCTCCTTCCATTAGATTAAATTCAATGAAGCTTCATTCTTATAAGGACGATTATGATGGTAATACATTCAACTATTCCACGAACAAATGAATATGAATATCAAATTCAATGACACTATAACTATTTCTTTATATCGAATATCGATTCTATTGGCTTCTGTGAGGGAAAATTAGAGGATTAAACACGTAAAAGTTAAATCGATAAAGTGAAATGTGATAATAATATTGCGAATAGTTTAAATACATATTAACTATTCAGTTAATATACATGGCTGAGGAATGCAAGGTAGTTAACTTCAAATCCAATGAAATTTTGATATCTGGATCTAAGAATTTTTCTATTAATTCAAAAATCTTTGATTCAAACGGAAAAAGGATTGGTAAGATTATCAGAGTTCTTGGAAATGTGGAAAATCCTTACGCCCTTGCAATCCTTGAGAAGCCTTCTCAGGAAGTCTCTCTTAAAGCAGTGTTCCTATAATATTTAGGGGTGTACCAAATGGAAGAAGAAAAAGGTAAGAAAAAAAGTTTTGAACAGATAGAAAAATGTCCTGAATGTGGCTCAACCCAATTAGTAAGAGATTATGAAAGAGGAGAGTTAATATGCAACAACTGCGGGATTGTTATTGACGAAAGCTTTATTGACCAGGGTCCTGAATGGCGTGCCTTTGATTCTGAACAGAATGAATCCAGAGCAAGAGCCGGTTCTCCTATGACATTCACAATTCATGACAAAGGTTTGTCCACGGATATATCTTGGAAAAACAAAGACTCATATGGAAAATCCATACCAACCAGAAACAGAGCTCAGTTATACAGATTGAGAAAGTGGCAGAAAAGAATTAAGGTTTCAAACGCAGCTGAGAGAAACCTTTCCCAAGCTTTGCAGGAAATGGAAAGAATGGCTTCGAATTTGAGCATTCCTAACGATGTTAGAGAAACTGCGGCCGTTATCTACAGAAGAGCAGTCAAACAAAACATGATCAGAGGAAGAAGCATTGAAGGTGTGGTAGCTGGTTCCCTTTATGCAGCCTGTCGTATTACCAATGTTCCTAGGACGCTTGATGAGATATCCGCAATAACGAGAGTTAAGAAGAAGGAAATTGGAAGGACATACAGAATCATGAGCAGATATCTGCAGCTAAACATCATGCCTTCAAAACCAGAGGATTACCTGAATAGATTTTGCAGTAGACTTAAGCTTTCTATGGAAACAAGAAAAAAAGCAGCCGAAATTATAAAAATGGCTCAGGATGGGGATTTAACATCTGGTAAGGGTCCCACAGGAGTTGCCGCAGCGGCAATCTATATTGCCTCTATTATAACTCAGGAGAGAAGGACTCAAAGATCTGTTGCTGAAGTGGCTGGTGTAACTGAAGTTACAATCAGAAACAGGTACAAGGAATTAACAGAGAAGCTTAGTCTGGAAGTACAGGAGTAATTATTATTCTCCTAAATTTTCTATTTTTTTTATAACATCATAAGATTTTAATAATTCATCTGCAAGTGAATAGATAGATGTAACCTTTACATTTTCAAACATATAAGTCAGTAAATTGTTTCCCTCGTTTATTTTTACCATATCCTTATCTTCTGGACCCGTTGAAAGCCTCATATTTTGAAGAATTTTTACATCGTCTGTAAATGTGATATTCATTTTGATATTAGACATATTTCAGTTAACATATGATAAAACTATTTAATTCTCTCATACAATCAGGGTAACTAAGCGGAGGTTGCCGAGCCAGGTTAAAGGCGACAGACTCAAGATCTGTTTCCGTAGGGATGCGCCGGTTCGAATCCGGCCCTCCGCATTTTGTAATACGGTGTATTTTAGGATTCTTATAGGAGAAAATATGCTTAATTTTTGATTTTTTTATATACACACAGATTATTTTTTGAATATATTAATTGTTGAATATTAATAAAGCTATGCTCAATCCTTGATCATTCACTTTGACTTACATCTCAATCAGTGTTATGGCTTTATCAGTGTGTATTCGATCAGATGTTTGAGCATATACCTATCATTAATTCGAACCGATTGAACATTTTAATTGCACCTATAGATAAGGCAATGCTACTTCATCTCACGTTAGATTTATATTTGGGGGGGGAGAAGCCGGGTTGTATGAAACTTAAAAGAGTTTTAATGGAAGTAACAGCTATAGTAATCGTGATATTGCTCATGGGAATGGCGTTTGAACCATCAAATTCATATAATCCTCAGATCAATACCTCTGGTGCAAATATTTACAAATATATGCCATTTTCATCAAGTTCTAAGTCAGAGAAATCTTTCAACAATTGTGAGTGTAATACATCTTACATTCAAATTGGAGATACCAATATTACAATATTAACCATAGAATTCCACAATAAATTTAAAAATGGATTTACAATTTTTACTTTCGTTAACTGTACATTTGTTTCATTTGTATCATACAAAAATAACGTTAAAAAAGGAGAAGTACAAATTACTACGTTTGAAAACAATAAATTTTCGTATTATACCGGAAAGCTCAATGAGTCATTTTCATCTAACGAGATAACGGGTCCACCGGGGGGTGGCGGAGGAAGTGGCTCATATTTACCAGTTGGGACTTATTCTAGTGGCGGATGTGGTTGGGCTTATAGTTTCAATAATTACAATACAAATGGGTTGATTAAATGGATTGAAGTTGGAGCTGCAGTATCGTTTTTTGTAGTTGTATTGGTAACAGCAGGACTTGGTTGGCCAATTGCAACAATTGTGGCAGCTGCACTAGTGGCAGTTGCACAAGTTTTAGGGCTTATAAATTGGGAAGGGGGTTATCAGGGAATATATGTTGCAGACACAACAGGTGCTTTTGGAATATTCAGTGGGCATCCATATGGTGTACCATGGGTAGGAGCCAATCCTGTGCCTAGTGGATATTGAGATGAGGTTTTAATTAATGAAAAATAAAATTTTTATTTTATTCTCAGGTATTTTATCTACATTCGATATTTTGAATCTTCTAGCGTGGGGAGGATTCATAAATGTTTTTTGGCAATCGAATGATAATTTATTTTCTGATTTGTCTGATAGTCTTCTAATTATTCTGTTAATATCAATGTGGCTTGTAAATCGTAAGCCTAAGAAAAGAATGAATAACAATTGAGAACAAACTTTCATTTGCGTGGGTCTCTGGATAAAGCTGAAAATTACCGTAATGGAAGCATAGTGCCATTTTGAAATGCTCCTTATTCTCATATTCGAAAACCATCTTCTGAATTGTTGCATTTATTATCCGATAAACGAAATATGCGTTCATTTCACATGGATACTCATATGAAACATGTCCCTATTTTCCTTATTATAGTTCCAAGTTCATTTTGAACGCTTTCTTTTATCTTATATATGCTTGATCAATGATTGAAGCGTATACAAATTTTCATTAAACGCATGTACATAATTTCTGAACTTTGCATGCAATTTTATGCGCATCTTAGAACTCCATCACCGTTCATGGTATCTTTCAGTGGAAGCTCCATGAAAAATTCCGTATTTATTTTTGAATACCTTGATCAGACTTGACATGTTGTTTATTTACACCTTTATTCCAACCTTATTATAGCTCTAATACTGTCCTCCGCATTCACGTTTATAATCTATGCTTTGGACTTTGGGTCAAAATCTGCTTTAACGTTATGATATTAATATTCTTCTAGAAAAATAATTAAATAATGACCTAAACCGAATTAAAGGATTCTATGATGTTTAGTAAGTTTATAACTACTTCAAAATACTTCTTTAACATAACCCTATTTTTTAAAAATGATGAAGATATTATTTATACAATGCAGAATATACTAAAAGGTTAAAAAATGCTAAAAAAGGGTATTTATGAACAACTTATTAACGTTCTGATTAGAAAAGAATTGAATTCTCTATTCAAATATGATCACATCGATAAATTGCCAGTAGAAAATGATGAGGCATCCAAAATGCTCACATCATATCTAACCGAAATAATAAAGGAATCTCTTGACAATGAAAGAGTACGCGGAGGAGGAATCCATGGTCAAATAGATATTATTGATAAAATTTTGAAAGTCATAGGTAAGGATGAGACATTCAATCTAAGCCTTTCCAGCGATCATGAGAAAAGTATTGAAAAACTATTAGCTATTGTTGATAAGAATGAAGAGCCAACCTTAAAGGATAAGATAATTAAGATAGAAAGGCCGTTAACTTCTATTTCACAAAGCTCACTATTTACAGGGGCCCCAAGAGAACCTAGTATGTATTCTGAGTTGAAGAAAGAAATCCTATCTTCAGATAGAATTGACATTCTTGTTTCATTCATAAAGTGGAGCGGTATTAGATTAATAATTGAAGAATTAAGTGAATTCTTTAAAAAAAGAGGGAAATTAAGGATTATAACTACAACCTATATGGGTGCAACAGATCTAAAATCAATTGAAGAGTTGAGTAAACTTAAAAATAACAACGGTGAAAGCCCAGAAATTAAAATTTCATACGATACTAAGCGTACAAGGTTGCACGCGAAAACTTACATTTTTCACAGAGACACAGGTTTTTCTACAGCTTATATTGGCTCCTCAAATCTTTCAAACGCAGCAATTTCAAGCGGACTTGAATGGAATGTGAAAATTACTCAAAAGGATATGCGAGATACGATGATTAAAGTTAATGCAACATTCCAAAGTTATTGGGACTCTGATGACTTCGAACTTTACTCGAATGAGAAAAGAGAAAAACTTGTTTCTGCTATTGATCTGGAAAGAAATGGTAGCAAGGAATCTAAGGGCAGGTTCATTGCAGATATACATCCGTATGCGTATCAGCAAGACATT
This sequence comes from Thermoplasmata archaeon, assembly GCA_021809755.1. Classification (GTDB taxonomy): domain Archaea; phylum Thermoplasmatota; class Thermoplasmata; order Thermoplasmatales; family Thermoplasmataceae. The sequence goes on along the minus strand of JAJZJZ010000013.1, from coordinate 25,357 downwards.
CTTGACAAACTTGAAGCAGATAGGACCATTCATGGCAGATATAAAAACCTCATAGTTGCAGCGACTGGAATTGGTAAGACCGTAATATCTGCACTAGATTACAAAAGATACAGGAATCAGAATCCGGGAAAACCTAATCGCTTACTTTTTATCTCGCATAGGAAGGAAATACTAGAACAAGCTATGGACTGTTTCAGAAGTGTTCTAAAGGACCAAAACTTTGGCCAATTGGGTGTTGGAGATAACATTCCAACTAACCTCGCCCATATTTTCATGTCCATTCAGTTGTTCAATTCTAGGGAATTGGCAACTAAAACAACAAGTGATTATTATGATTTCATAATCATTGACGAATTCCATCATGCAGCAGCCCCAAGTTATCGGCTGTTGCTTGATTATTATAAACCGAAGATAATGTTGGGATTAACAGCAACTCCGGAGAGGATGGATGGCCGAGATATCTTGACTTTTTTTGATAACCACATATCTGCTGAAATCAGACTTCCTGAAGCAATTGATAAGAAGTTGCTTTCGCCATTCCAGTATTTCGGAATAACTGACAATATAGATCTAAAGAATGTAAAATGGATCAGAGGTGGATATGATAAAAATCAACTGAGTCAAATATACAGTGATGGAAACAAATCATCTACAAAAAGAGTTAGCTGCATTGTTGATGCGCTTACGAAATACGTGAATGATATAAAAGACGTTAAGGGAGTTGGTTTCTGTGTTTCAAAGTTACACTGTAGATTCATGTCTGAGCAATTCAATTCCTATGGGATTGAGTCTGCATATATTGACAGTGACTCCTCAGATGAAGAAAGGACTAAAGCGGGACATATGCTTAGTAATGGTGAAATAAAAATGGTGTTTGTAGTAGATATTTATAATGAAGGTGTTGACATTCCGCAAATAAATACCATTATGTTTCTTCGGCCAACAGAAAGCCTTACCGTCTTCTTGCAACAACTAGGCAGGGGCCTCCGGATTTCTGATGAAAAGGATTGCCTGACTGTTCTTGATTTCGTTGGTCAGGCCAATAGAAATTACAATTTCAGGGAAAAATTCTCTGCAATGCTTTCAAGAGGTTCCAGAGGCCTGGAAAAGGAAATTACTGAAGGCTTCCCAGATATGCCCAAAGGCTGTTATATCCATCTAGAAAGAGGAGCTCAGGAAATCATAATGGAAAATATAAGGAAAGCAGTTGGATCGAAATCTCAATTGAAATATATGATTTCAACATTTACAGCAGATTCCGGGTTGACCCTAACCCTTGAAAATTTTATTGAACATTACCGGATGGATTTGAAGGAAATATATTCAAAGACAAACTTTTCAAGACTTAAAGCAGTCTCAGGGCATGCGGTTGATTTTCAGGACGACCTAGAACCCCTGATGACTAAAGCGTTCCTCAAGCTTTGTTCAATAGATTCAAGGCGGTGGATAGAATTCTTATTAAACACTTTTAAGGCCGAACATTTACCTGAAATCCAAAAAATACCTCCCATGGAACAAAGGATGCTTAACATGTTTCTGTATACCATTTGGAAGAAACCTCTCAAAGAGGTAGGATTTTATTCTCCAAGTGAAGCTATTGAGAGAATTAAGGAGAGTGGACTATTGTTTGATGAATTAATAGAATTGCTGGAACTTAGGCTTAATAATATAGATTTCGTAGATAGACCAGTAGAGCTAGGATTTGACTGCCCCCTTGATCTACACTGTAATTATACAAGAGATCAGATTTTATTGGCAATGGATTTTGAAAAACCAGAAACTGTGAGAGAAGGGGTGAAATATATCCCTAAGTGGAATATAGATTTGCTCTTTGTCACATTGAATAAGAGTGAAAAAGACTATTCCCCTACAACACTTTATGAAGATTATTCCATAAATGATACGTTGTTCCATTGGCAAAGTCAAAGCACAACGTCAGTGGATTCAAGCACTGGTAAAAGGTATATAAATCAAAAAAAATCTGGAAGCAAGGTATTGTTATTTGTCAGGGAAAACAAGGAAGATAAGACAGGGGCACTTCCATATACTTTCCTTGGCCCTGTAGAATACTACAGCCACGAAGGGAGTATGCCAATAAACATAATTTGGAAACTTCAAACGCCAATACCTGGAAGATATCTTGAAGTGACAAACGGGATGCTTTCTGCGTAATGAGCTACAAGAAATTATTTTGTTGGTTCGTGTTGTAGCGAGTGCAGCATCCGTGATACCATTTGCTTCAAGTGTAGTAGGGTTGGTTGTCACCATACAACCAACAACAAATTTCAAATGGTAGTGCTCTAAATAATGTAACAAATCAAGCACTTGTTAGTATACAATTTGGCGATGCTATTACGGATTTTGTTGGCGGAGTAATACTGTTCATCGTTGGTCTTGTTTTAATGATAATAGGATTTAAAAACAAGGAAAAGGTATCAAAATAAGTTCTTCGTAAGAAAATATATTATTTATTCAATTTATGATTAATCAGAAATCTCTGCCTAAATTTACCATAGGTATTGTATTATAACATTTTAGGATACCATATTTACGTTAACAGACATTCAGATTATTCTCTCCATAATTTCCGGAATACTTGTTGGTTTTTCACTTGGGCTAATAGGTGGAGGAGGTTCTATTCTCGCCATTCCTCTGCTGATATATTTTGTGGGATTTGATCACCCACATATTGCCATTGGAACAACCGCATTGGCAGTTGGTGTAAATGCCTACCTTAATCTCATACCGCATACGCTAAAGAAACATGTGGATTATAAGATTGGAATAGAATTCACTTTACCTGGAATTGCCGGAGTTCTTATTGGATCAGAACTTGGCCTTATGACTCCTGGAGATGATCTGTTATTCTTCTTCAGTTTCCTTATGATCGGTATCGCGATCTACATGCTGAAGAGAAAATGTGTTGATATGTCGCAGATTGAAAGGAAAGTTATCAAAACGGCAAAGTCGTTTGCAATATTGATTCTTACAGGATTTATAGTTGGATTCGCTTCAGGGTACTTCGGAATTGGTGGAGGATTTCTAATAGTTCCAGGACTTCTCTTTGGCGGTGGCCTTAATATTCTTCAAGCTGTAGGCACATCTCTTTTATCGGTAGGCACTTTTGGAGTGATAACAGCTGGCAGATATGCCATAAACGGCGATCTTAATATTATAATCTCAGCCTTGTTTATAGTTGGAGGGATATTTGGGGGATGGATTGGTTCAAGGCTTGCTGGCATGGTTCCAAAGAGGAGGGTGACTCAAATATTCGCCATAATTGTAATATTGGTTGCATTTTACATAATGTATCAGAACTACACAGTTTTATTCCATCTCTGAACATTTCGTTATTTCTTTGAAAAATGTCCAACTCAAATTCGTGCAAACATAACGTCAATGCCAACCTTAATGAGAGAGAGTAAAAATTTCCATTCACATCGAATATATATGAGGAGTGAGTGCCATATTGAGACATGAGTTTTATAACCCTGCAACTTTGAACAGAAAATTTATCATGTGATGATGGAATTTATGATCTTTTGGTTCTTTTGCGCGAAACTAAGTTCTCTCCCTAATTACTGCCGATGCTCCCCTATTTAGAAGGTAATTTCTACCCTCTATTGGAATTGGAAGGCCATCTATAGTTGGTAGGTTTGTATCGGCATATAATTCCCATTTTGTGCCATCATCTGGTAAAATGAAATTTACCGGGTTGCTCCCTGAATTAAATAATAAAAGAAGGTCACCACCCGTGAGAAATTCTCCTGAATATGCTATTTCACTGGTATAATGCCCTGAAATCCAGACCATTAGAGATTTGTTTTCAGAAAGATTCCATTTTTCTGGGGTCATTTTGTTTCCTGAACTGTCCATCCATATTATTTCCTTGAGATCAACATCGGGAAGCGATTCCATGAAGAAATTTCTCCTTCTTAACACAGGATTTGATTTTCTTAGCATTATCATGTGTCTGGTGAATTTTAAAAGTTCTTGTTTTTCCCTATTTAAATTCCAGTTAAACCAGTTAATTCTGTTATCATGACAGAATGAATTATTATTTCCGTTCTGAGTTCTGGCTATTTCATCTCCTCCCAGGATCATTGGCACCCCTTGAGAAACCATAAGAGTCAGAATAAAATTCTTCATCATTCTGAATCTATGCCCATTTATTTTCTCATCATCCGTATTTCCTTCAACTCCAAAATTCATGCTGTAGTTCTCGTCGCTTCCACCTTCAAATCCACTTGGATTGTCTTCATTGTGTTTACTTTTATACGACACCAGATCAAGGAGGGTAAATCCATCATGAGCTGTTATAAAATTGATACTTGCCTTGGGAAGTCTACCTTTATCCTGATAAAGATCTGGAGATCCAGAAAGTCTAGTGGCAAAATGACCCAGCATCCCCTCGTCTCCACGCCAGAATCTTCTCATTTGATCACGATATTTCCCATTCCATTCAGCCCACTTTGGAGGAAAATTTCCTACCTGATATCCACCTGGACCAACATCCCATGGTTCTGCAATGAGCTTAAGGTTTGATATTATTGGATCCTGATGAATAGTTGCGAGAAATGGAGAAAGCATATTTACATTATAGAGTTCCCGCGCAAGCGTTGATGCAAGATCAAACCTGAAACCATCAACCTGCATATCTGTGGCCCAATATCTAAGACTGTCCATTATGAGCTGCAGAACTGCTGGCTGTCTCGAATCAAGACTGTTACCTGTGCCCGTGAAATCCTCATATAAACGCTTATTTTCAGATTGCAGTTTATAATATGTTATATTATCAATGCCCCTGAAGCTTAACGTGGGCCCCAAATGATTACCTTCTGCAGTATGATTATACACTACATCTAGAATAACTTCAATTTCATTTTCATGGAGTTTTCTCACCATATTCTTAAATTCATTTACCTGGGTTCCTGGTGGTCCACTGGAATACCTGATATCAGGTGCGAAATAGGCTATGGTGTTATAGCCCCAATAGTTAGATAATCCTGCATTAACAAGGAACATATCATCAACATGATGATGAATTGGCATCAGTTCCAGTGAAGTGACCCCCAGATCTTTGAAATATTGAATCATGCTTTCAGAAGCCAGTGCAGAGTATGAACCGCGTATCTTTTCCGGTATTTCTTCCCGTAAGATTGAGATTCCCTTAACATGAGTTTCATAAATTACTGTTCTGGCCCATGAATGTTTAGGTTTCTTCACATCTTTCCAGTCGTATTGAGTGTCTAATACAATTCCTTTTGGAACAAAAGGACCGCTGTCATCATTGTTTATTGCCAAATCTTTATGAGGGGATTCCTGATCATATGAAAATATGCTCTTATCCCAGTTTATCTTACCTGACAGAGCCTTTGCATAGGGATCGATAAGGAGCTTATTCCTGTTAAATCTTAGCCCCCTTGATGGATCGTATTTTCCTTCTGCCCTTATTCCATAAAGCTGTCCTTTTCTTATTCCAGGGACAAACCTGTGCCAAACATATCCATCACGTTCTTTTAATTCCACCGTCTCTTTGGTATAGTTATCATTGGCATTATAGAGCTCAATTTCAACAGCCTCTGCGTATTCTGAATATATGGCAAAGTTCACACCATCCTCTTTTAAGGTTGCACCGAGAGGATATGGCTCTCCTCTGACTAGTTGCGTTTTCGACATTTATTTTATCCCTATTGATACCTCATTATTTCAAATGATCTTTTCAATCAAGTCTCTGCATAATTTTCAGGATAGCAGCTGCAGGTATGTCTGCCCATTCTGGTCTATTAGAAATTTCATAGTTAAGCTCGTATATGGCCTTATCCAATTCAAAGAATTCAGAAATACCTAAAAAAGCCTGGAATGTGTCAGGTAAAATTCCTATTCCGGAAGTGATCTTCCAATACTCCTCCAGAAATTTAGTTTTCAATTTCAGAGAGTAATTCTGTCCCATTACAAGATTGTAATCGTCACGTTCCACGTTAAAATTCAGTGCATAATCTATGGATCTCACTATTCCAGATACGTCCTTAAGAGGGCTCTGCTTCATGGTTCTTTCCCTTGGAGTGCGCATTGGTTCGCCTTCGAAATCTATAATTACCGGGCCGTTGTCAGTTCTCAATATTTGACCCAAATGCAGATCCCCGTGAACTCTTGTAATTCTGGTACCCTGAAAGAATCTAAAGTTAATTTTGTGAATGAGAGATTCTAGGCTCCTGCCTAACTCATTTGTGTTTATGATTTCACCTTTAATTTTTATATGGGTCTTTGTACTGGAAAGATTCTGGCACAATTGCAGGAATCCCGATTTTAGTTTTGATATATAGCTATCATTTACCGGTTCAGAGGAAAAATCATTACCTTTTAACGTTGATAGTCCTATGTGCATTTCACCAACAGCCTTTGCTATTTCTTCAATACTTCCTGTCAGCGATTTAAAAATGTTTTCCCTTGATTCTTCATGTTCACTTTGTAAAAATAGACTTTCTGCCATTCTGGTAAAATAATCCCAGTAATCACCATTATTTTCAATAAAAGTGTGGATAGACATTAGAGAATAAACCTGCTTTTCACGATAAACTAATTGGCCTATTGGTTTTGGAGTGTTTCTGAATGCCGTTTCAGCATAGAGCTTCTGTGGAATTTCAACGTCGGGGTTTTCTCCTACATGAACCTTTCTCACAAACTTGCATATGAATCTTCCACCCAAGATAAAAGAACTGTTACTTTGCTGGATATTCAAAGCTTTATAATCCATATTCTGCAATAAATGCTCCCGGAACTCGTTAATTGAATCACCTTCAAATGTTATCTTTCCATTTCTTCCATGTTCTAAGCCCTTTTCAAGTAGGCGATTTATCAATAATCTAATCTCCCCAGATTCTATTGAATCCCTGCTTTCTATCTTATTTGTTTCAGAAGTGCCGTTCTCCCATTTTAATAATGGAGCAAAGGAAAGGAGCGATTCTGGATTTTTATTAGGTCTTAAAAGCATGATGAAAGGAGATTCATTTCTGATCTTTTCTGGAATGGAATCCATAATTGTCATTTCCAGATCCCTCTGATCCTTGAATGGATACCATCTTTTATCTTTTGATGATTCGAAAATCATTGATACAATATCTCCGTTCTCTTTTTCCATAAGATTTATTGTTTCGTCAATAATTTTCATCTGGAGCCTCCATTATGAGCCAGAAAAACGAATGTCTGGGCAGAGTAAAGAAATATGGTAACTCTCCAATATTCGGGAATCTTACAGAACTTATGGCCTCCCTGAGGTGCCACCCGTTGAATTCAGCCAGATGAAGTTCAACATATGACGGATTCCGTGAGAAATTGTAAACGCAAAGCATCTTTTCATGTTCATATTCCCTTATAAATGCCAATATTTGTTTTTGGTCACTCTTTATGAATTTTATCGTACCTCTGCCTAAAACTTTGGAATTCTGTTTCCTCACTATGACCATTCTCCTGAACCAGTTGAGGAAGGAAGTGCTTAAACGCGACATTGATTCAACATTATTGCTTTCAAAGTGATAATTTGGATTCGTTATCACTGGAGAATAAAGCTGTTCAGAATCGGCATGGGAAAATCCTGCATTTCTGTCAAAGCTCCATTGCATCGGTGTTCGTACCCCGTTTCTATCTCCAAGATAAATGTTGTCTCCCATGTTTATTTCGTCACCATAATAGAAGATAGGTGAACCTGGAACACTCATTATGAGTGCATGGAGGAGTTCAAGAATATACCGGTCATTGTCAACCAGTGGAGCGAGTCTTCTTCTTATTCCCAGATTTAATCTCATCTTTGGAACCTTTGCATATTCCCTGAACATAAGATCTCTTTCTTCATCAGTGACCATTTCAAGAGTCAGCTCATCATGATTTCTTAGAAATACGCCCCAGTCACATTTTTCAGGTATTGGGAGAGTTTCCTTTATTATATTCTCTATTGGATATGAGTCCTCCTTGCTCAGTGAGATGAAAATTCTGGGCATAAGGGGAAAATTAAAATTCATATGAAATTCATCCTGGTTACCAAAGTACTCCTTTGCATTATTTGGCCACTGGTTTGCTTCTGCAAGAAGTATGCATCCTGGATATTCCCTGTCTATCATGGCCCTGATTTCCTTGAAGTAAGCATGTGTTTCCGGGAGATTCTCGCAATTTGTTCCTTCCCTTTTAAACAGGTATGGCACGGCATCGCATCTGAATCCATCAAGTCCTTTATCTAACCAGAATCTGATGACATCTTTCATTCCTTCTCTCACTTCTGGGTTATCATAATTGAGATCAGGCTGATGACTGTAGAATCTGTGGAAGAAATACTGCCCTGCCATATGATCCCATGTCCAGTTGGATATTTCACTATCAACAAATATTATTCTGGCCTCCTTGAATTTGTCCGGGCTATCTGACCATACAAACCAGTCTCTCCATTTGCTGTCTTTGGATGATCGGGCATCCCTGAACCACTGATGTTGATCAGATATGTGATTTATGACCAGATCTGCTATTACCTTTATTCCCCTGCCATGCGCTTCTTCCACAAATTTCTCAAAGTCTTCAATGGTTCCATAATCAGGTAGTATAGAATAATAATCACTTATGTCATAGCCATCGTCCCTCAGAGGAGATTTGTAAAATGGAAGCAACCAGATACAATCCATACCAATGCTCTTGATATAATCAAGTTTCATTGTGAGACCCTTGAAGTCTCCGATGCCATCTCCATTAGAATCATAGAAACTTCTAACAGGCACCTCATAAAATGTGGCGTCCCTATACCATAATTTTTCATCTTCACTCATCATGTTTATTGCCTCTCCAATACCATAGCACATCGATAGTCAGGTACAAGCTTTACTGTATTCTTTCCCTTGTTCCATAAAATATCCTCTCCCGTGATTAAATCCTTCACATTGAACACATTTGCTCCTGTTTGCCAGTCATCTGGAGTTTCAACGTTGGAAGAATGAATTTCATGTGGATTTATATTAACTATAACGAGAATTGACGGTAATTGTGGATCAGATCTTATATATGCCACGATATTTGGATTGTCCGTCCAGATAAAATGTACGTTCCCATGCCTCTGAAACTGTCTTTTAACAGATCTAATTTCATTAAGTTTACCAATAAATTCCCTAATATTACCTGGAGCTTTCCAGTCTCTAAATTTAATTTGAAATTTTTCAGAATCAAGATACTCTTCCTTGCCAGGTATAGCTGTGTTTTCACATAGTTCGAAGCCGCTATAAATTCCCCACAATGGAGAGAGAGTCGCAGCGAGAGCAGCTCGCAAAACGAAGGCAGGTCTTCCCCCATTTTGGAGAATATAGGGTAGAATGTCAGGAGTATTGGTGAAGAGCATGGGCAAGAAGAATGATGATATCTCTGGATCGCTAAGTTCCGTAAAGTATTCTCTTATCTCCCAGTCATAATTTTTCCAGGTAAAATATGTATATGATTGCTGAAAACCCAGCTTTGAAAGTTCATACATAACCGGTGGTTTTGTAAATGCCTCGCTGAGAAACACCACATCTTTATGTTTATTACCAAGGCATTCAATGAGCCATTTCCAGAAATTAAATGGTTTTGTGTGCGGATTATCAACCCGGAATATTCTTATCCCGACGCTGATCCAATATTCAAAGATGCTCCTGATTTCATTCCAGAGACCCATATAATCCTTGCATTGAAAATTAAGAGGATAGATATCATAATACTTCTTGGGCGGATTTTCTGCATATCTTATTGATCCGTCTGGCCTATGATAAAACCACTCCGGATGTTCTTTCACATAGGGATGATCTGGTGAGCATTGGAGAGCAATATCCAGAGCAATTTCTATTCCCATTTCTGAAGCTTTCCTTATGAGAAGTTGGAAATCTTCTAATGTCCCTAGATCTTCGTTTATTGATTTATGGCCTCCAGATGCATTTCCTATGGCCCATGGACTTCCCGGATCACCCTTTCCTGCAGGGATGATTCCGTTTTTCCCTCTTCTGTTAGTTTTACCTATGGGATGAATGGGCGGGAAATATATGACATTAAAACCCATCTCTTTCAAATCCGGCAATCTATTTATGCAGTCAATGAAAGTTCCACCTCTTCCTTCAACTGACGCCTGTGATCTGGGAAACATCTCGTACCATGCCCCATAAAATGCGTGCAATGGTAGAGCATTAATTTCAAAATCCATGCTCTTTGTAAATGACCTTCTGAATGCATGTTTCTGTGTAATCCTTTTAATTTGATCAATGTCAATTGAAGCGATATCTTCCTTTGAATCAATTGACCTTAGAAGATGATCTATCACTGCAGATTCCGATTTTGTTAATTTGTTCCTTATCCCATTGATGAGAATGCCACCAGCTTCCAGATCCTGAGAAACATCCTCTCCCGAATCCTTCCATTTGATGAAATTTTGGAACCAAGTCATGATATCATCAAACCACGCTTCTACCCTGAACTTATAGATTCCTTCAGAATCAAGCATGACAAATGTTCTGAATATATCATTCTTATCCAGGTCCATGGAAACTGCTTTCCAAGATTTTCCATTTGGTGGCTTGTATTTGAGCTGTCCCCTGATTACATCGGTTCCATGGGAAAAAATTCTGCAACTAATTTTTTGCAAAAAACCGCATTGACCCCTTGCAGGTATTGCTCCCGTATCAACAATGGGCCAGATATTGTCTATTATTATTGCACCTATTTCATATCCTGTTTTCATTTTAGATCTCCTTTATAAATTCATAAGCAAGGCATGAAAGGGGTGGAAGAATGATCTCCATTGACCAAGGGTAACCATGCATTGAGGTTTCTTCTGAATTAGTTTCTGCCATGAACTCATAACCGCTCCCTCCATATTCCAAAGAGTCTGAATTGAATATTGATCGGTATTTCCCCTTTTGAGGAATACCTATGCGGTATTGATGCCTCGGTACTGGTGTGAAATTGAATATATACAATATCATTGAGTTTGAATAACTGTTTTTTCTAATAAATGAAATTACAGTATTTTCGTTATCGTTGAAATCGATCCATTGAAATGAACTTTGAACGAAATCGGTTTTACTCAGATCATATATTTCATAAATTGCGTTTAGTCTTTTTAAAAGATTCTCAATAGCGACCTTTTTTTTATCGTCTATTCCAATGAAAATCTGTGACTCAAAGTTCCATTCTGTTTCCTGACCAAATTCAACGCCCATGAAAAGTAACTTTTTTCCTGGAAATGAAAACATATAGGATATGAGAAGTCTGAGATTTGCAAGTTTTGATTCGCTGCTTCCAGGCATCTTAGAGAACAAAGATCCTTTTCCATGAACCACCTCGTCATGCGATAGTGGAAGGATAAACTTCTCAGAAAATGCATACCAGAGACTGAAAGTTATCCGGTTCATGCTGAATTTCCTGTATATGGGATCGGCAGAGAAGAATTCAAGAGTATCATGCATCCAACCCATATTCCACTTGTAATCAAATCCCAATCCCCCTGATGAGATATCTCTGGTTACCCCTGGCCATGCTGTGGATTCTTCCGCAATCATCATGGCTCCTGGAAATCTCTTTTCAACTGACGAATTCAACTTTCTAAGGAAATCTATGGCCTCAAGGTTTTCCCTCCCCCCATACCTGTTGGGAACCCAGTTTCCTGGCCCTCTAGAATAATCAAGATATAACATGGAAGAAACTGCATCGATCCTAATACCGTCTATATGAAATAAATCAAGCCAGTAAAGGCAATTGGAAATGAGGAAATTAACCACTTCTCCCTTTCCATAATCAAATATCATTGTGCCCCAGTCTGGATGATACCCTTTTCTGGGGTCTTCATACTCATATAAATGCGATCCATCAAAAAGAGTTAATCCATATCTATCCTGCGGAAAATGGGCGGGAACCCAATCCATGATTACACCTATCCCATTTTGATGAAGCAGATCCACAAGATATCGAAAATCATCTGGAGTTCCGAACCTTGATGTGGGAGCGAAATAGTTGATTACCTGATATCCCCATGATCCATCTAAGGGATGTTCCATAAGAGGCATAAATTCTACATGAGTGAACCCAAGATTCTTTATATGTATGCAAAGTTCCTTCGCGATTTCGGTATAGCTAGGGAAAGAGCCATCCTTATTTCTTTTCCATGATCCAAGATGAATTTCATAGATGGAAATTTTCTCTTTAGTATGATCTGTAAATGCCCGCTTCTTCATCCATTCATCATCATTCCATCGGTATTCGGAATCAAAAACCAGAGCGCCTGTTCTAGGCCTAATTTCAGAATATGCTGCAAATGGATCGGTCTTCTCTATCACACTTCCATTTCTGGTTTTAATTGCATATTTATATATCTCGCCCTTGAAAACATCAGGTATAAACAACTCCCAGATGCCTGAGTTTCTAACATTGATCATTGGATGGGAATCATGGTGCCAGTTGTTGAAATTCCCTATGACAGATACAGAAACAGCGTTTGGTGCCCAAACCACGAATCTTACCCCTTTGCATTCAGGAAATGAAAGTACGTGAGCACCAAAAATTTTGTAGGCATTAAGGAGATTACCGCTCCTGAACATAGCAATCTCCTCATCTGTAATCATTGGTTCAAATTTATAAGGATAATGCATACATAAAACATAAGCGAATATGTCTAAAAAACATATCGTGTAATCTTTTGAAGAATTTGCGGGAATTGATCAACCGTATACCCCTTAGAATATTTGATCTTTGGAGAAATGTTAACGTTTCAGCTCTAACCTGCATTTTACTACCAGTACTGTGTGTACTAATATTATAAGAACTATCAACCGCCTTTACACTCCATACGATTTCGCAATTTGAAGAATTAAAGAAAGAACTCACACAAATCCTTATTTGTTCTGTTCCAGCACAAATTATAATTTAATAATAGTTCTGCATAACCGAATATGAGAATTGAAGATATTGAGGAATCTCAGGGGTATTTCACCACCACAGTTGCCCTAGTCACATCCAAACACAAAGACCTTGTTAATGTTATGTCGGCAGAATGGTCTCTCAGAGTCTCTCTTGATCCTTTCCTTATGGCTGTTTTTGTTGGTTATGAAAGGGAAACCTACAAATTGATCCATGAATCGGGGGAATATGGTTTAAGTTATTGTACTGATCAGCAGGGTGAATTGGCTCATATAGCAGGAAATTATTCTCTATCAAAGCATAATAAATTTGAGCTGGCAAACTTTAAGACGTTCGATTCAAAATATATTTCTGCACCCCTCATAGATGAGTGCATTTCGAATTTTGAATGCAAGGTAATAGACGAATTTAAAGTTGGGGACCACGCAGCGTTCATAGGCCAGGTGATGACGGCCTATTATGATCCCGAGAAGAAACCTCTGGTATTTCATAATGGCAAATTCAATCATATTGGATCTAAGATGATCCACTAAAGCCTTACCTTTGCTCTAAAATATCATTGCAGTTTTCCAACGTACAGCTTTGTAGTATATCTTATTGTGACCTTCCCATCCTTCTGGTATGTGTTAAATTCATCCTTTAAATTTGAGATCATCTCTTCAAATTTATTGTCAGATGGTTTCAGGCTGTAGGAAGCAGACAAATATCGACCAATGAGACCTTCCATATCAAGTTCCTGAAGGTTAGGATACTGATAATATCCATAGGACCAGTTAAAAAACTGAGAAATTAGATCATCGGAAATGTTTGAACTTCCGGTTCCATGGTATCCTTTACTGTACTTGGCAGCGATCCTCTCATATTCTGCTGTAAAGATGTCCTTATTATCCCTGTCATTCCATATTAATGCAACCAGATTGGGGCTTTTCAGAATTCTTCTGAACTCCCTTCCTGCCTTTTCGAGATTGAACCAGTGAAATGACTGCCCTGCACTAATCACATGCACACTGTGATCAGATAAACCAGTGGATTCAGCTGTTCCTTTCATAATGGTGGCATTCTTATATTCTCCTAACTGATCCCTACATATTTGCAACATTTCATCATTTGGATCAATACATACAACTTTGTTTTGATTCTCAAGAAACATGCGTGATAAGATTCCTGTTCCGCAGCCAATATCCGCAACTGTCATAGTAGAGTTAAAGGCATATTTATTTGTTAAAACCTGCAAAATCTCCTTTGGGTATATTGGTCTGTATTTTGAGTATAGATCGCCCTTTCCTGTGAATAACTTATCATTCCCTTCCATGCCTATGGAATCCCATGCACGTTAAAAAGATGCGTGTTGAAACGTTTGCTAATTTAGAAGGGATCGTTATACCTCTATTTAGTATACTTTTATTTCATTACATCGAATTAATTAGAAATTCGTACTGCATGTTGCCGTTTCCGGCTAAATAGTCAGTGGAAAGGTTAAATTAGATTCGGATAATATCCCGATACCAAAAAAATGGTGATAATATGCCAGAAGACCTAGATTCGTTTGACATAGCGGTTAAACAGCTGGAAAAAGCTGCAAAAGCTATGAAGTTGGAGCCAGAGGCTCTTGAAATATTAAGACAGCCGAAAAGAATAGTTCAGGTAAGTATACCCGTGAAAATGGACAATGGAAAAACAAAGGTTTTCACAGGATTCAGAGTACAATACAACATGGCCAGAGGGCCAGCAAAGGGAGGTATTAGATTCCACCCTGAGGAGACTCTGTCCACAGTGAAGGCATTGTCCGCATGGATGACATGGAAAGTAGCGGTTGTGAACATCCCGCTTGGTGGTGGAAAGGGAGGAATTATATGCAACCCCAAGGAATTAAGTCAGGGAGAACTGGAGAGATTGAGCAGAGGTTATATCAGAGCATTGTACGATGTTCTTGGTCCAGAAATAGATGTTCCAGCACCTGATGTTTATACAACACCCCAGATAATGGCATGGATGCTCGATGAATTCGAAACTATCAGAAGACACCCGGCACCCGGTTTCATAACGGGGAAGCCACTGACTCTATGGGGATCAGAGGGAAGAGGAGATGCAACAGCCAAAGGAGGTATGTATGTTCTGAAGGTAGGAGCAGAGAAGAAGAAGATCGATCTTTCAAAGGCAACCGTTGCAATTCAGGGATTTGGAAATGCAGGACAGTTCGCAATGACGCTTGTAAAGGAACACTTTGGATCTAAGGTAGTTGCAATATCCGACACAAAGGGCGGTATCTATTCTGAGAAAGGTCTTGACTTTGAGAAAGTTCTAAAACAGAAGGAGACAAAGGGCACGGTTCAGGGTCTTGAAGGAACTAAAAACATAACAAATGAAGAACTTCTTGAACTTGGAGTGGATGTACTTATCCCAGCTGCAATTGAGAACCAGATCACAGGATCAAACGCAGCAAAGATAAAGGCCAAGATTGTTCTTGAACTCGCAAATGGACCAACAACACCAGATGCAGATGAGATTCTTTATAAGAACAATGTTCTTGTATTGCCGGACTTCCTTTCAAATGCTGGAGGAGTTACTGTCTCATACTTTGAGTGGGTCCAGAACGAACAGGGATACTATTGGACAAGAGACGAAGTATACCAGAAATTGGATAAGATTATGACTGAAGCTGCAAAGGCAGTTCTCGCAACTTCTGAGAAATATAAGGTTGATCCCAGAATGGGTGCCTATATTATATCAGTAAGAAGAGTGGCCGATGCAATGAAAGCCAGAGGATGGTACTAAACCCATCCCATATTTTTTACTTAACAGTATATTGCAATTTCCAATCTTTTTTAAGTTAAAATTCACTTTAAATTTGATTTCCCGTTTAAGAGAAATATATTAAATAGCAACAAAATTCAGGTTACTGATGCGAGAATAGTGTAGCGGTCATCACAGGGGCTTCCCAAGCCCTTAACCCGGGTTCAAATCCCGGTTCTCGCACTTATTCTTCTGTTATAGCGATGTTAACAGACTAAACCTTTGAATCAGCCTAACTTTTTGTGTATTCTTTATTCTTGTTAGAAAAAAGTCAAAAGACTTTTAATGAATATTAAGACTCCAGATACATCAACCAAAAAGGTTTCCTAAAGTTCGTGTGGATTGTTATAACCCCTTCTACCAAATAATAATGAAACCTCTTAGACTTATAAAAATGTCTTGAAATTTCCGAGAAAAAGGACAAATAAATTTCTTTTTATTTGTTTTAATTGTTGTTAAGAGAATTCTCATTTTGCTTGGGAATCGTATGTTTTTATGTCCATATATAAATTATAAACATTTATCGCTCCAATACCAGTATATGGATTCCATCCGGACCCGAGATATTTATCGGAATTATTTGAAGTGCCTGGTTCTGTATAAGTCACGTTCAAATATGGATTCTTTCCCCAGAAATTCCCATATCCCAAATTAAAAAGCATTGGTTGAATCCACCCCAATTTACCAGTTATATTGTTACTTGCAATAATTGCGCTCTCAATTGACGCCATCATTCCAGCCAAAATGGGAGTTGCATAACTTGTTCCTTCTCCTGTTATGAACCCACCAAATGCAAAGGTTATAAGTTCTGATGATGGCATTGCCAAATCGGGGAGCCCTTCAAGGTCATTGGTGCCATTCACCTTGATTGAATAATTTCTTTCATACCCCGGTATTTGGAAGAAATAGCTTTCTCCCCCTCCAGAACCTGTTGGAGCCCCATACCAGTCACCTGATGTGTTATACCATGCGTATTGATCCACTATTACTCCTGAACTGTTAAGTTTAGGAAATATACCCCCTACCGTGACAATATATTTGGAACCCATTACATTTAAATAGTTCAAATCGTGGGTATCTCCGGATGCGAGAAAAATTGTTATTCCCTCCACAACAGCTTGAAGACCAATATTGCTATATATGGCAGCAAATCCACGATCATGGTGGAACTGAAGTTCTCCCCAACTACCACTAATTACATTAGGATCGACCACGTTTAGCATATAATATAATTCCAAATTGACAGCGTTGTCACCAATTCCTGTAAGATTAAACGGTTGCATTACATCATATATTGTTGCGTTAGGAGCCATAGCCCCTGCCCATTCGACATCCAGGTCTGCCTCGAACCCCTGATTATAATTATTGCTTCCAGTTGACGTTAGATTGATTAAATTTGTATCAGGATTGTGAATTCCAAAGGCGTTCCAGAAGTTCTTAACACACCCCATATCAACAGATTCTCCCACTCCAAGAATTCCAATCTTCATTCCCTGTCCGCTGTATCCTTTTTTGAATAATTCGCTTAAATTATAATATGAATATATATTATTCGGAATAAGCGTATTAGAATTTCCATAAAAGTTTCCGATAGAACTGCTTCCGGATATGCCAAGTTTTGCTTGCGATGGATTGTAGAATGAGTAAAGGGCTTTTGAGGAATAACTTAAACCATAAATATGGTAAATCTCAGAGAAATTTTGTGGAACCCATGGGTCCGCTTTATTGGTTATAAAATCA
Source organism: Thermoplasmata archaeon (assembly GCA_021809755.1). Taxonomy (GTDB): domain Archaea; phylum Thermoplasmatota; class Thermoplasmata; order Thermoplasmatales; family Thermoplasmataceae. Next base: position 7,912 of record JAJZJZ010000013.1, on the reverse strand, counting down.
GCATGGTTTCCAAGATATTCACAGCAATATTCCGTCACATTAAATGCTTCATCTATTAGAGAGATGCTGCCATTGAGAACTATAATATTTGGAGCATAAGAGTAGTTCCAAACAGAAAAACCTATCTTTGCATAATAATTTTCTATCGCCCTGATCTCATTGTAACCCGGGTCAAATTCTCTTCTAAATTCCTGAGATGTTAAATACTTGTGAAAATTTGAACTGGCCGGATTATTAAGCTCACTTGCACACCTTTCTAACAGACTTAAGTTTGTGTAATTTAGATACAGAGTTATCGCCAAAAACTTTCCTTTCGGAGCTGCACCAAGGAGAGTCAAATTATGAGCACATGTTGAGTTGTAAATGATGTAAGGAACGTTTCCTGATACCTTTACCATATTTCCTTGTTGAATTGTGATTTTTTTAGTTTCCACGGAGTTTGAAGTTGGGTAAAATGTTGGAATTATATAAACGGATATTAGTATTGCAAAAATGGCTAATGGTATGAGCCACTGCATATGATAACTCTTTAAAAGTTCCAAAATAGATCTCCTATACACTCAGATTAGAATGATAAACTGCAATAATATATTTCTTGAACCTTTCTTCCATCTTTAACAATTTGATTTCCTCTAATCCCTTAAATTTTCTTTGAATAGCGGATTAGAATTTCAAAGCGTTTAAATATTTTCTTCTTCTAGCTATAATATGAATTCCAAATATCTCATAATAATTTCTTCCGGTCTTAATGAAAAAGGAAAAATGATTGCAGGTTTGAACTTTGCTAAGAATGTTCACAGGAAGAAACTAGCCGAAGACGTAAAGGTTGTGTTTTTTGGACCTAGCGAAGAGGCACTGGGCGGCAAAGATAAAGACATAGATAACCTATTTAACATGCTGACAGGTTCTGGAATTGTACCTGTAGCTTGCAGTGGATATGCGGCCGCAAAAAATGAATCTGAAAACCTAGCAAAATTAGGATTTAAACTTGAAGATGTATCCGATACAATAACCCACTATGTAGACCAACAATATACTGTAATCACATTTTGATTTCATAGAATATTGTGATAAATTTGGTTATTACAGTTCGCGGTGGAACTCGAAAAGTTTTTCCTTATTCTTATCTTCACCATATTATATATTTAATGACGTTCATGATTTCAAATTAAGGATATGCAAATTACTATTCGAAAATTAACTGCTGGAGATGTGGAAACACTTATAGAAATTGCAAGAGATTCTTGGAAATGGACATATGGAGAGATCTATAGTGAAGAATATATTGATCAATGGATCAGGGAGAAGTATTCTAAGGAAAAATTACTAAATGAGGTAAATAGGTCACAATCTAATTTAGATATAATTCTACTCGGGTCATTCAACGAATCAGGTATGACAGGTTTTATAGAATTAAAGATAAATGAAGGAAATGCTGAATTACTCAGGCTTTATCTCAAACCAATATATACTCGATATGGTATGGGAGAGTCATTACTTCTCGAAGCAGAGAAAATGTTGAGAGAAAGACATATTGTGGAGTGCTCCTTATTCGTTCATCAGCGAAATGTCATAGCCATATCATTCTATAAGAAGAATGGATTTGAAGTTGCTGAAATAAATGAAGAAGATATTATAATGAAAAAAATGTATGAATGATGGATATTATGTGTTGTTTTATTCCATGTCGTTTATTTATCTGATAAATTAATGGCGTTTCATGGCTACAATATTTCTTCAATAGCAGATGTTATGCAAATTTCTATCATATTAATCAAAATAGCAAGTTTTCAAAACTTTGAGTTAAAGTGTTAATGTAATTTTAATTTTAAAAGTCTCCATAAAATGAAGTATCCATAAGCTTTGATTGAAGGGACTTACCGTATAAGACATACTCTTTTAGTCAAAAGTAGAGCATAGAAGCAAGATCATAGTGAAATTTAAAATGAAACTAAAAATAAAAAGAATCTGGAAGGTCATAAATCAATAAAATTATAAAGTGTTTATATATGATATCCCCTATCATCCAATGACATTCTTTTATTTTTAGTGCCTTCCCAAATAAGTAAGAAGAATAGCAAGAACATGACTATTTTTGTGAGGGCATTAAATAAAAATTGATATGACAAATAAGTCTCCGGAATTCCATATGCCAGGTAATACCATAATAGAAAAAGTATAGATTCAATGATTGATACTATAACAAATAAATGACTAAACTTCCAATACTTCATTGAAGTGAAGGCACTAAGGCTAAATGCAAACATGCCACTTTCGTAATAAAAACCAGAAATTCCATTGTAAGTATAGAATATATTAAAAACTGGTTCATAAATTGCGGATGCACCAAGAATTATTGAAAAGGCAAAGAGAAATGAAATTACAATATTTACTCCACTTTGCCTGAAGAGGTAAAAGGAAACTGTAAATAAAAATAACATGCAGGAGTACGTTATGGGAAACACCAATGAAGTATAATCGAAATGTTCGGTCCATAATCCTGTTTGGAATAATGTGATTATGAGTGATGGAAAATAATAAAGCAACATAAACGCGAAGGGAATGAATAGATGTGTGTGCCAGTCCAAAAAAATTCTGGAATCCCATACTTAGTTAACACATTACTGTATTTGTTAACGAGAGTGCATGTTATGAACATGCCTAAAATAGCATAATACAGCGGATATAGAAACAGATATATATAGTCATAATAAAAGTAATTAAAATAGAGGAACACTACAAATATGAGTAACAATAGAGTTAAAAACTGCATATTTTTGTTCCTATCTAACATGATAGAAGCACGAAGGGTTACCCCTATTAAAGACATACTGTGTTTGATTGGAACAGGAAAACATTGATGATAATATTACTTAATGAATTGTGTGTAAAATTATTCAAAGTAATTCAACTTAGTTGGTGTGTTCTAAATTCAGTGCCATAAAATCTATTTAAAGCGTGTTGCAAAGAGATTTCTTAATGCCATAATGACGTTGTTACAAGTTAGGCAATAACTTGGATCTATTTGACCTCTGAAAGTGTTTGCAAATGATTAACTGAGGTATATTGCTCTATTGAGGAAGAATTCAAAGTTTCAAGAATAATATTACATTAAGGGAAATGTAGGGATAAACAGAGTCCACGGCAAGTTCTGTAACATAAAATAAAGCGCGGGGAGAGGCTCTCGCCTAATTATTCCGATTCTTTCAATGGGGTGGCCTCAATGATTTCTCTATCTTCATTGGAAGTCAAACAAGCCCATCTCCTTTCTCAAGATAGACTGAATGAGCTGTTGAAAGAGTGGTATTTAACTCACTTATACGAACCGTCTTCTCTTGGTGAGTTGCTTATGGAGGTGGTAGAATGAGCTATTCTGTTTGCTGTTGCGGTATAGTCATTCATTTACGTAAGTCAACGAACGCCCTTAATGGCCACTTGAGGAAAAACAAGGACCATTTTGAGGTAAGGAGGATGACATATCTACCTATTAATCAGTCCAAGGAGGTAAGGGCATGACCTATCTGGAATGTTCTTGCGGAAGGATCCTCCATTCAAAAACAATTAGTCAGACATGGAAGGATCACCAGGCTATGAATGCAGGGCACTACGAGATAAGACGTTTTTCTTTTCCGCCAAGAGAGGAGGTATTAGCATGAAGTGTCAAAGCTGTGGCCATAGAGTCGTAGAATTCGACGGTAAAACCTACCATAAAAAGCTCATAGAATCTAAGAGTGTCCTTCATGACAAAAGGTCTGGATATTACAGAGATTTTTGCATGCACGGCTCGTGCGATTGTCAGAATGCAATTAATGGAGGTAGTCCAGCATGAACTACCAGGCAAATCTCGTTAATGCCCTTGAGTTGATCCTTTACAGAGACAGATCAAGGAATATACTTTCGAGTAGAGATGAAGATGTCCTGCAAATATTCTCAGGAGATACCAAATCTGCAATTCTTGGTCTTCATGATTTTGTAAAAAAACACCAGGACAAATCAGTGGTCATAAATGACAAGCCTGGGGTATTTGAGATAAAGGTGTTTGCCTTGTATCCAGATCCTGCTGAAAAGGTCCAAAGGGAAAAATACGTTGAACAAAGGCAAAGGAGGTATGGAAGATGAGTGAACATACCATACAATCGCAAATTTCCCCCTCTAATTTACCTTCACCGGAGAGTTGGGCAAGTGATATAATCTCCGAAATGCCAGCCTTTTTTGACAGCTTGACAAAGAATAAACACCATGTCTATTGTGATGAATATATCATAGACCTGGAAGAGATCTCGGAGCTGTCCGAATTCTCATATCATCCACCATCCAACGATGATTTTAAGGCAATTATATCTCATTTGAGCAGCTCTCAAATTCAAGAGCTGGGAGAGAATATTTTCCGGAAAACAAGGAGGAATGTGCAGGCCAGAAAAATGAGAGAACTTATACAACGTCTTGAACAGGACCCGGTAAAGACAATGGATGAAATGAATAAGGCCTTGTGGGAATTAGTTGTGAATCCTGACGATGATAAATATGAGGATTTTTCACTCCCAAGGTTTAAACTTGTGAATGCCAATTTATTCAGCAGGCACATACGGGAAATCAATCTTGAACGGGACGAGGAAAGGTTAGTCGAGCTGAAAGGATGGCTCACATATGTTCAGGACCCCCCAAAGGAAAGGATACTATATGCAAGATGGGAATGCTCAAGATGTGGTGACGCAATAGAAGGAACAGAAAGTCCTGCATGGTGTCCGGGTTGCAAGAAGGAAACCAAATTTTCGATTATAGAAAAAAGGACTGAGAAGTTCCAGGAATGCATAATTACAGAAAATTTTGAGGATTCAAGTGGATTCCCAACATCTCTGGAAATAATTCTAAGTGGTGATAAAACAGGATTGTACTCACCCGGAGACAGGGTGTCAGTAATTGCACTGCTAAAGGCCATAGAGGAAAAGACCAAGAGTGGCGATATCTTGTTCCGAAGGGTAGCAGAGGTATTATACATCTCCAAGGAGGATGATAAGAACCTCGTAATTAGCGATGAGGACAGAAAGCAGATAGAAGCTTTCCGGAATCAGGGAGATGTTCTCAGGCATCTTGGGGAATTATATGCTCCTACCATAGTGGGTTATGAATATGTCAAGCATGCGATCATTCTCCAAGCTGCCGGAGCTCCAGATGAAAATGTAGGAGGAATAAGGAGAAGAGGCCAGATCCATTTGCTCCTCATAGGAGATCCAGGGTTGGGAAAGTCTCAACTGCTCAAAGCAAATCCATCAGCTGCATCCAAGAGCATCTATGTTTCGGATGCATCAGCTGCCGGACTCACCGCTGCTGTAGCGGATATCAACGGAAGGAAGGTTATGCAGGCAGGGGTGCTTGTCCTTGCCGATAGGGGAGTTGCATGCATAGACGAAATGGATAAGATGAAAAAAGAGGACAGGGAAGGAATACACACAGCATTGGAACAGGGATTTATATCCAAGTCGAAAGCAGGCCTCCACGCTCATTTCCAGTCCAGAACTTCGCTACTTGCAGCCGCCAATCCTAAGTATGGTAAATTTGACGTAGGAGAGCCCATTGCAGATCAGGTCAACATTGAACTGCCTTTGCTGAACAGATTTGACCTGATTTTTATCCTGATCGATAAAAACGGTTCTGATACTTATGAAATTGAGAAGGCAAAGAAGATCCTCTCCTCTAATTTTACATCAATGAAGGAACCGGATTTCCTTGCCAAATATATCTCGCTTGCATCGCAGATTAATCCAAAATTAACTGAGGAAGTTAGCACCCTCATAGCCCACTTCTATGCAGATGTGAGAAAAAAGAAGGGGGAAAGCACCATAAATCCAAGGACTCTTGAATCAATAAAGAGACTTACCCTGGCAAGTGCAAGATTAAGGATGGATGAGTTCACAACCAAAGAGGATTTTGAAGCGGCAAAGGAGCTTGTGGATATTTACCTGAGGCAGTTCGACTATGATATGGATGCCATATCAGGAATTACCAGGAGCGTAAGAGACTCAATAATATGGATAAGGAACCTGATTGGAATCCATGGTACAATAGGAAGAGAAGAGATCTTTGCAGCTGCTTCTAGAGATAATGTAAACTCAAGGAATGTGGAGAGGGCAATTGAGGCAATGTACAAGTCAGGCGATATTTTCGAAGCTGGACCAGGGAGGTACGGGGTTTTATGAATATGTACATGTTAAAGGAAAAATGTCAAAAAAATGATTTTGTACAAAATCGTGGAAGCAGTCTACAACAGGGAAAAGTGAATTTGTACAAAATCAGGAAAAATTATTATGTACATAATAAGTCAAAATTTTCATGCGGAGCCTGCAAAACACAGGGTTTCATAAATTTGTTTTTTTTTATTATAAGGAATATGTCTGGATTATACATACAAATTCCTTTTTTTTTTAGAGGTGTAAAAAATGAATGAAATAATAGATGAAGAAAGAAGGGTAAGAATTGAAATGAACGCTCCAGAAAATAGAAGAGGAAGGCCTCCAATAGTTGCCGGGAAGTTGAAAAAGGAGCTCCATGCGTGGATACCTCAGGAAGATTGGGAACTATTATATTTCAATCTCAAGGGAAAAACCATAGCAGAGGCCCTAAGTTATCTCATCAGATCCATTTATTCGGTTGACGGCAAAATATCTATGCTCAAACAGGAAGAGGCAGAATTAACGGCTCAGCTTGCGGTCAAAAGGTCTCAAATACTTGTGGAAGAGGAGAAGGAAAAGGAAAGAAAAAAGAGAGCTGCTATTGAAGAAATTGAACAGAGATATCCGGGAATGGCTTTAAAACACCTTATCTCTCAAACGGTTAAATTGAGTCCGTCAGCAAAAAGTATCACAACCAAGCCCGAATTTATAGAGCAGAGGTATGGAATTAAATTCGATATTGACAAACTGAACAAAGATTTCTCGGAACTCGTTAGTTCTTACCAGGATATCCCCGATATCGTTTTGTCCACAAAATATCACTGTGTTAGAACAGGCCAAGGAGAAAGAGCTGGAGATTTCGTTCCTCCGGAATATTTGGATCTCATAAAACAAAGGAGCTGGTAGTATGCAAGCAGTCAAGAAGCCTGTAATTGTGGAATTTGAATTCGCAAATGAAGATGGAGAAGTCGAGGCTCTTGGTGGAGTGGTCAAATACACAAAAGGTGATGCCATCATGACCGGCGTAAAAGGAGAAAAATACCCCTGTAGAAGGGATATATTTGATAAAACATATAAAATAATCTACAGATGCATTAATTGCGGGCATCTCCTTAAGGAACTGTTATTTATTGATCCAGATCCTGACACAGGCAAACCATATAAAGTTCACAGAAGGATTCAACATCCCGATGGACAGTGTTATTATTGTGGGTGTGAACATCCGGAATCGCAAGATGACTATGAATTGACAGAAGAATACCAGATGGAATTAAAAAGACGGAATCGTGAAAAGCTTTCGGAGGTACTGAAAAAATGATAAGTAACAAACATTTAGAGACAACGGAAAAGGAAAAAGAAGGTAATATTAAGAAGGTTACAAATTCTCATTCTCATGAAACAAAAATAGACTTTGTTATGATCATAGGTGTGATATTTCTTGGGATCATAGCGTACGAATTACTAACTAAATTAAGTGGAACAACAAACATACCATTGTTTGTCTGGTATGCAGTAGCAATTCTCATTGTTGTTTTCAGTGTCTATTTGATTGTAGCAATGATAATTTTGGTGAGAGTCACAAAGGATTGTGAGGAACTGAAATGATGACCCTTTCTCTCAAAAAAAATGGTAAGACAGTTTATGAGATTGAGGTCTTTGAGGAAATATCAATCAAGGAAGAAATGAGGATACTCGATGGATTCCAGAGACTATCAAAGGACCACAAATGGATAGGAAAGGAA
>JAJZJZ010000012.1:2089-32459 GCA_021809755.1 Thermoplasmata archaeon | reverse complement strand
AATTTTATGTGGTGCCTTTCATCTGACTTGAAATGTATTATTATTCAATTAAATACATGGAAAGACAGGGAGATGCCAGTGGATTTGTACTTCTAAACAAAAATCCAAACAACCATTTATTTAAAAAATAAAAGATTACCAGAAGAGAGTGAGTTGAAAATACAACGGAATATTTGGAACAATATCCTTATAGAAGCAGTTTTGAATTGGAATCTGCACCCGAATATAAGATTCTTGCCTATGCGCTATTCTTATTCGGGTGTTGGGGTTTCCGTTCAATAAGGATAGATCATAGAACAATTACAACCCTCATTTCCTTAAAAGAAGTTATACGATGAAATTGATAAACGGTTATCATATTGCTCTGTGGAGTAGTATTTGTCAGTATGCACTTTGAATCAAAAATGTGAAGATAGGGGGTACTTCCTCTTCATTATTTTTGTAACTGAAACGGTATGCGTAACAACCTCTATAATTTGTGTATTTTTCCAATAGTTAGTTCACGATATCGAAATTCGATATTGTTAAATATTTACCTAAAATATGGAAATGCGATATAATTGGATGATGAGTCATCGTTTTCAACTGGAAGAAAACATGGATTGTTAAGATTCTGGGTTTTGAATCTGTTAACTCAGAAACAACTCAACGGTTCTGAGATAATAAAGGAAATTGAGTCAAATTCAATGGGGTGGTGGAAACCAAGTCCCGGTTCAATATATCCGCTTCTATCCAAGTTGGAAGAAGATAAACTGGTTATTCGAAACGATGATAACAGATATATTATCACTGACGAAGGAAAGAAGATTGTAGACAAACATTTTCAAAGAGTCAGACGTTTTTACAATCAAACCAATCCAGATGATGTTAAATCAGTGCTTGAGAATATTCATTCAGAACTAATGTTCATACTTGATTCCCATATGCCATTTGATGGTGCTGAAGAAAAAATAGAAAAGATACAGAAAAGATTGGATGAAATTAAAAAGAAGTTGATAAAATGACAGAATATATTATTGAAACTACAGATTTAAGAAAAACTTATCCGGGAAACATTATGGCAGTCAAGGGAATTCATCTCCAGATAAAACAAGGAGAGATCTTTGGATTTCTTGGACCTAATGGTGCGGGAAAAACAACAACCATAAAGATGCTTTCCACCTCAATCACCCCGACATCCGGTGATGCAAAGGTTATGGGATATGACATTGTTAAAGACTCAATGCAGGTTAGGAGAAATATTGGGGTAGTACCGCAGGATCTCACAACAGATGAAGATTTAAAAGCAGTGGAAAATTTAAGAATGGTCGCAAGATTTTACGATCTTCCTAAAGGTCCCTCAAACAAAAAAATCGACGAACTCCTTGCTCTGGTAGATCTGGCTGATGTTGGTGACCATTATGTAAGAACATTCTCGGGTGGTATGAGAAAGAGACTGGAACTCATAATGGGCTTGGTTAATGAACCAAAGGTTCTATTTTTGGATGAACCGACTCTGGGACTTGATGTGCAAACAAGGGCCAAGATGTGGGATTACATTAAGAAAATTAGGAGTGATTTGGGTGTCACCATTATATTAACAACCCACTATCTTGAGGAAGCGGATGAGCTTTCCGATAGGATATGTATCATTGACCATGGAAATATTATTACCATAGGAACCTCAGCAGAACTAAAGGCTTCACTGAAAGGTGATACCATAATGGTGGAAACTAAGGATGAAGAGACTTTAAAGAAGATATCAGGTTTTACAGAATCTGTTGAGGAACCACTAATAAACGGAAAGGAGATAAGACTTACCGTGAAGGATGCAGATTCAGACCTTCCACTTCTAATGGATTTCATGATAAAGAATGGAATTACACCCATGAAGATGTCTGTACAGAAACCTTCACTTGACCAGGTGTTTTTGAAATTGACCGGAAATGAAATCAGGGAAGAGAGCGGTGAATCAGCGTTTAAACAGGCAATTAATATGAGGAGGTTGAGAAAATGAGTGGACTAATCCCCTTAACTGTAAGAGAGTTAAAGAAGTGGTACAGGAATCCCGTATTCTTTTTCGTCGGTCTAATACAACCGATCTTCTGGATTGTACTATTTGGCAGTGCTTTTGATTTAACAAAATTATTGGGGGCTTCGGGAGTCTCTTCTACCCTGAGTCCGTTCTATCCTGCCCCTAATTACATTACGTTCATAATTGGCGGCATACTTACAACAACAAGCCTTTTCACGGGTATGTTTGCCGGTGTAAATATAATTTGGGACAGAAGACTTGGGCCAATGTCCAGGTTCCTTGTATCGCCAATTAGCAGGAGCTCCATAGTATTCTCGAAGGTGCTTTCAAGCACTTTCAGAATATTGGTTCAGGCAGTAATTCTTCTTGCAGCCGCTTTGATTATCCCTAACGGCCTAGTGCTACAGAAAGGATTTAACCTCTTCAGCGTGTTTGTTATAATAGTGGCACTTGTCCTCATTGCATTTTCCTTCTCCTCTGTATTCAGTATAATAGCAATTAGACTTAGGAAGATGGAAACAGTATTCGGAATAATCAACCTGATAAACTTACCGCTAATATTCGCCAGTTTTGCCTTATTTCCAAAGACGTTGATGGCATCATGGCTGGGAACTGTTGCAGAATACAACCCCGTTTCATGGTCATCTGAGGCGATCAGAACGGTTCTATTGTATGGAAATCTCACATCCTCTCAGACTAATTCAGTTCTTCTTTACCTTCTTTATCTGTTCCTGCTGGCTGTTTTCCTGGTAGTACTTACATATATATTATCTGAGAAAGAAATAAGGGATTAAACTAATCCCAATCATCATATTTTTGTTAATTCCATAAAGCATAATTCCATGATACTGCCGTTAAGGAATAAGCATTATATTTTAAAAGAAAATAAGAATCAGATAAAATGTCCTATGATTCTCTGTGGGAATGGAACAAATATTCTCTTCTAAAAATGGCGACCATTTTTGCCATAATGATCATTCTGATCCTTGTTTTTTACGGTGATTATATTCTTTATAAAATACCCGGAAATTTAACGCTTACATTGTATTCATACACCATTTTTGGAATGATTATCGTCTCCATTTTTCTTTATTTGTTTAGAAAAAATCCTCTTAACACAGAGAAATATGGCAAAGCATTTACTTTTTTGAAGATAAGTTTGGGAACTCTTTGGATAATCGACGGCATTCTTCAGTTGCAACCGGAAATGCCCTATGTTTTCTTGCCATATGTGATTATTCCCATGATGGGATCCACAAACGGGGAACTTTATAATATCGTCCTTTTTGGAGTCAATATATGGAGCATCCATCCCGTAATATTCAATGCGATGGCAGCAGTTACCCAATTATTTATCGGTATTGGACTCTTAATTAAATTAAATAAAGTGGGGAATCTTTTTGTCCTTTTTATCTCCGCTGCCTGGTCATTGATAATATGGATCTTCGGAGAAGGTTTCGGAGGCATTTTGCAGGCAGGATCGAGCTTTCTTTCTGGAGTACCGGGCTCTGCTTTTGTCTATTTCATAATTTCTATTTACTTAATGCTTGTAGTTATTGGCCTTAACAAAAAAGAAGTAATACCAATCTTCATGGCCGTGGTATTCCTAATCTCGTTTATTCTTCAAATAATCCCAGCATCACAATTCTGGTCAGGATATACACTTTCCAGAATACCATACAATTTGATATTTTTATATCAACCTCGATTTCTTTCCAATTCTTTTTTATATTTCGCCAGTTCGTTTATCACCTATGATTTCTACTGGAATATGTTTTTTTCAATTTATTTTGCCATATGCGTGATCTTCTGGTTGTACCGTCCCTTTTATGGAGCCATCTTGACAATACCCATAACACTGTTTTCATGGTGGGTTGGACAGGATTTTGGAATTGTAAGTGGTTACGGCACTGATCCCAACAGTGGGTTACCCATATTCCTCATAAGCGTGTACACTTTAATTTATACCATTCCTTCAAAGAATTATTTTCCCCTAAACTTTCTAAGAAGAAAATCTTCAGCAGAAATGCAGTGATAGTTATTGTCAGACTTAATATTTAAAGCATAATTCTTAATAAAGCCTGATGACTGATTCGTTATGAATATATTTGACCCTCTGCTTGAAAAAAATGGCGGCAACAAGTTATTTCTTCTTGGCAATGAAGCCATTGTTCGTGGTCTCATCGAAGAGGGCGTTGGATACGCATCAACATACCCTGGAACTCCTTCAAGTGAAATTGGGGATGTTTTATATCAAATACATGAAAGGGCAGGAATTAAATTCGAATTCTCAGTTAATGAAAAAGTAGCAATAGAAAGCGCTTTTGCAGCTGCTGTTTCCGGAGTGAGATCATTTGTGTTCATGAAGCATGTTGGTATGAATGTTGCCTCCGATCCAATGATGAGTATGGCATATACCGGAACAAGAGCTGGTATGGTTATAATGACTGCTGACGATCCATCAATGTTTTCATCTCAAAATGAACAGGATAATAGGAATTATGCCAGACTTGCGCATCTTCCCATAATAGAACCCTCAAACCCTCAGGAGTGCAAGGATTTTATAAAGTATGCGTTTGAATTGTCTGAAAAGTATTCCATTCCGGTAATATTCAGAACAACAACACGGGTATCACATCAGAGAGGGATGGTATTACTTTCTCAGGCTGCTGATATGAAAAATAAGGGATATTTTCAGAGCAGCAAGAATCAGTTCAATGCACTGCCTGTAAATTCAAGGAGATTAAAGGTAGAACTTCTTAAAAAGATGGAAATGATAGAAAAAGACGGTGAATCATCGCCACTAAATTATGAAATAGATGGAGACAGTAAGCTGGGAATAATAACAAGTGGCATTTCCTTTGGATACTTGCAGGATTTGAAAAATGACTACAGCCTCTCCCTCAACATTCTAAAATTATCACTTACAAACCCCATTCCCAGAGAAAAGGTTGCAGAATTTATTAAAAAGCATAGGGATACAATTGTTGTTGAGGAGCTTGATCCAATCCTGGAAAATGATATCCTCAAGATTGCACAGGAACACAAGATCGATTCAATTATCCACGGAAAGAACACAGGAGAGCTACCAGCATATTACGAATTTAATGAGGATATTATTGCTTCTGCAATACTTCCGTTGCTCGATATCTCCCCGCCAGAGGATAAATCATTCAAGGATTCACTGCCTCAAAGACCTCCGGTTTTATGTCCCGGTTGCCCACACAGATCTGTTTACTATTCAGTCAAAAGAGCTCTAAGGCTTTCAAACATAAAAGATGCCATATTTTCTTCAGATATAGGCTGCTATTCCCTTGGGATTTACGAACCCTATGAAACCTCTGATTTAATTCTGAGCATGGGATCATCAGAAGGATTGGCTAATGGTTTTTCGAAAGTAACTGATCAGCCGGTAATCGCTTTCATAGGTGACTCCACATTCTTCCACTCAGGCATCCCCCCGCTCATAAATGCAATACACAATGGAAACAGCTATAAGCTTATAATATTGGACAACTCAACCACTGCAATGACAGGGCATCAACCCAATCCGGGAATAGCTGATCCCGCTAACGGTTTCAATGAAGTAAACATTGAAGAGGTTGTTAAATCCATAGGGGTCAAAGATCTAGTAACAGTCAATTCCTTTGATGTTGGACAGGTGCTGAAAAGTGTAACAGGGGCTCTTAAGAGAAAGGGTGTATCTGTCATAGTAGCCCGTGGTGAATGTGCCATACTTAGCGATAGAAGGGCTAAGAAAAATGGTACTCTAAAACTATATGAGGTTGATCAGACAAAATGCAGCAAGTGCATGAACTGTGTGGAAAATTTTTCATGCCCTGCCCTCTATGTTCAAGAGGGTCAAATAAAAATAAACGCAACACTTTGTGACGGATGCGGAGTATGCGCTGAAATCTATGTGTGTCCGTATCAGGCAATAAAGGTGGTAAACCATGAAATATAATATTATAATAGCGGGAATTGGTGGCCAAGGAGTTGTGACATGCGGCAGCCTAATTTCAAAGGCTGCAATCCACAAAGGGCTTAACGCAATAATGTCAGAAATCCATGGGCTTGCTCAAAGAGGTGGATCTGTTTCAGTTGAAGTTAGATTGGGTGATGTTCATGGCCCAATAATACCAAATGGTGAAGGAGATCTTTTGATTGGACTGGAATATATGGAAGGGATAAGAAATATTCCGAGGATGAAGGATGGATCTACTGTTATATTATCCCTTGAAAAACTAACGCCGGTAAGCTTAAGTATAAAGGGTGAAGAATATCCGAATCTAGACAAAATTCTCAATGATGCAGCCAAGCGCCTGAATATTTATGAGATAGATGCAGAAACAATTGCCACGGAAGCAGGAGATAAGAGAACATCTAATTCTGTTATAATGGGTTTTATTTCAGCGCTTGATATAATGGAACTAAATAACGAAGATTTTATTAATGCCATAGATTCAACATTTTCCGATAAGACGATGTTGATAAATCACAGGGCCTTTGAACTGGGTGCTCTGGAGAAAACTAGGGCTAAACTGAGGCAAAACAATATTGAAATAGACAAATACATAGAAGATGTTGATAAAAAACTACTAAAGTAACTATGCTTTTAAATAAGAAAATAATCCACTTCCATTGAATTTTTATATTATAGTTCCTCTGGGAATATTTCTAGGGCTATCAATGGCCGCCCCTCCCGGTCCAATAAATTCGCTCATAATAGAGAGATCCATAAAATCTCTTTCTGATGGGGCCAGAATAGGATTAGGAGCCATGACTGCTGATTTTATATTCATGGTTCTCATATTTGCATTCCAAAAAACAGTAAATTTCTCATATTTTCTTCCCATTATATATTTGGCTGGTGCAATAGTCTTTGTTTATATTGCATATAACATGAAATATCATTCTTCAGAAGCAACTAGTAAAAATTATTCTTTCTATGGATATTTCAGAGGTCTTGGTACTGGCCTGGTGAATCCGTATCAGATCATATGGTGGTTGAGTGCCGGATTGGCTATATTTGAAACATTCGGTTATACCCTGTTTTACTTCTTTTTTATTGGGATCTGCGTTTGGATTTTTTCCATTACAACGCTTGTTCATTATTCATATATAAAATACGGTGAAATCTTAAGAACAATACTTATTGATTTCAGTTCTCTGGTACTTTTGATATTCTCAGGTATCTTCATATATGAGGAACTATTGATTTTTCATCTGGTTATATAATCTTGAAAGTCTATAAGTGAAAGATATGAATACTATTTGACACTTATTAGTCACTCATGATTATCATTGGCCATAGAGGGGCAGGAGGTCTTTTTCCAGAAAATTCCATAAGGGCATTTCGGGAAGCTGAGAAAATAGGTTGCCATGCTGTTGAATGCGATATCCGGTTAAGCGCTGATGGTCATCTTGTTGTAATACATGACCCAGATCTTATCCGACTCGCAAGTTTAGATCTAAATATAGGGGAAATGAAACTTGATCAAATATTAAAAATCAAATTGAACAGCGGTGAAACAATTCCCACACAGGAGGAAGTTTTTCTAAGTGTCGCAATTCCGGTTTATGTGGAACTGAAAGAGGAAGCAACCGTCAATGCTCTTTCCAGATTACTACGAGAAAATAAAAATTTTCAAAAAAGAACTGTTACAATCTCATTCATTCATGAAGCAATACGGAAACTAAAGAAAAACTTCCCGAAAATGATAACAGGTGCCTTGATGAGCACAGTTCCGGAAGACCCACAATCAATAAGGGAAAACTGTAATGCTGATTTTTTGTCTCTCCATTATGATGGTCTTGAAAGATCATTTATTACATTATGTCATAATCAAAAAATGGGTATTAACGTCTGGACGCCTAACGATGAACTATCTCTGAGAAGATGCCTGAATTTAGATGTCGATTCCATCACAACAGATCGGCCGGACATTGCCTTTGGGCTTTTGAAACAAAATGGATTATCATAATACAATCAAGCAAGTTTCCTCCAATATAGAATCAAAAATAGGCGTTTTACAATTTAGATCCCAAATACCATTAATTAAAAAATCAATGCATTTAAAAGACAACTTTTTATAGAAACTTACAATTAGAAATAGATCAATATGGCTTTAAATTTGTCCGAATTGAAATTCGGGGAAGAACTTCTCAAGAGTGGATTCGCCAAGATGACTAAAGGCGGAGTTATAATGGATGTTACAAATGCAGATCAGGCAAGAATTGCTGAATCAGCAGGTGCAGTTGCTGTTATGGCGTTGGAGAAGGTTCCTTCCGATATAAGAGCTGCCGGTGGCGTTGCAAGAATGGCAGACCCTGCCAAAATAAAGGAAATAATCGATTCGGTTACAATCCCGGTTATGGCAAAGGTAAGAATTGGACATATAAGCGAGGGCCATGTTCTTGAGGCATTGGGAGTGGATATGCTTGATGAAAGCGAGGTTTTAACGCCAGCTGACCCATATTTTCATGTAAATAAGAGAGAATATAAAATTCCAACTGTGTGCGGAGCCCGAAATCTCCCGGAAGCCGTAAGAAGAATTTTTGAAGGGGCTGCCATGATAAGAACAAAAGGAGAAGCCGGTACCGGTAATGTTATAGAAGCGGTGAGGCACATTCGGGCGGTTAATGAGGGGATAAAGGTTATAAAAATAATGGGAAATGACAAATTATCCAAGATGGCCCAAGCAATAGCTCTCCCTTACGAAACGCTGAGGACAGAAGTTGTTCAATCTTTGTTTCCAAAGGATATTGAGCCGCCAGATGCAGACTTATTCTATGGATATGGATTTGACCAGATAGTTTCTGAGGTTACTAATATACTAAAAGAAGTAAAACGTCTTGGAAGACTACCTCTTGTGAACTTTGCGGCCGGGGGGGTATCTACACCTTCTGATGCGGCATTGATGATGAAACTTGGTATGGACGGTGTTTTTGTGGGAAGCGGTATATTCAAATCACCTGATCAGATTAAAATGGCCCGATCAATTGTTGAAGCAGTAGAGAATTTTGAAGATTACAGATTGATAGGAACCGTTTCAACCGGTCTTCAGGCAATGGAAGGAATTTCCATGGATACTTTGGCTAAAGAAGAAAGGCTGCAGGAACGCGGCCTTTAAACTTTTAATCTAAAGAAGCTATTGAAATGTACTATTCCAACACATATATCATAGTATCCATAATACTGCTAATTATCCTTTTTGTAGCTTCACAAAAATTTCACATCTTTGATCTGAAAGGAGGTATCGCGGCCCTTCTTCTAGGTATAGTTGTTGACTTCGCCGGTTATTTCACATGGCTCATACTTCTTCTTATATTTGCTCTAATATCCTTTGCTGCAACACGCTACAGATTTGAGGAAAAGAAAAAAATTAAAATGCAGGAGGGTGAAAAAGGAGAAAGAAAGATCAGAAATGTCCTTTATGCCGGAATCATAGGAGGAGCAATTGCAATATTTCACTTTGCAGATCCATTTCTCCTTAGGTACTTTGAACTATTTGCAATTTCATTTGCAGTGGTTACTGCCGATACATTTGGATCCGAAATCGGAGTTCTAGATCCAAATGTAATTATGATAACAACCCTGAGGAAAACGCAAAGAGGTATAAATGGTGGAATTTCAGTATTGGGAGAAATTGCAGCTTTGGCAGGAGCTTTTATAATAGCTCTGAGCTATATTATCTTAAAAATAGGGGATATATCTTTAATGGCCCTGATTATAATTACCTTCTTTGGGTTCATTGGATGTCAAATTGACAGTATTCTTGGAGCACTACTTGAAAACAAAGGAAAATTATCTAAAGGTCAGGTCAATTTCCTGTCTATTCTATTTACTATTTTTATTGCAATTCCTTTCCTGTTCTAAATTTCCTTGAAAACTAATGTGCTTAATATGAGTTAATCTTAATCTTATCAAATTTAACCTGCGTAATTTTCCATATTTTATATGAATAAAAAATTTACCAAATGAAAATAAATACTGAAATAGAATTTGCATTGTATGCAAGATTTGCCAGATTTTGGCACTTACCATCACACTACCATAGAACAATCAGAAGATATCAGGAAAGAATTACAAAAGGCTTTTAGGAAAGCTTTTACAAATATTAAGGAAAAAGGTGCGGTGAACAATATTCTGGATGCAGGTTGCGGACTTGGAATTTTATGCGCGGTTTCAGCAAATTATTTTCCAAATGCTTCCGTGCTTGGAGTTGATCTATTTGGAAGTGAGAGTCTTCCCATGGGTTCTGTTGAATTAGCCAAACGGAATATGGAAGTTGAAGGGATTGCATCGAAAGTAAGGCTATTGAAATTTGACCTCAAAACTGTTAATTTAAATGAAAATGAATTTGATTTAATTGTGTCTAATCTTGTTTTCCACAACCTAGGAGAATCTCGTTTCGACGCATATAAAAATATCCTCAAATATTTGAAACCGGATGGTCATTTTATCTTTGGAGATTTATTTTCTGGCACAAAGGATAAGTATTTTTTGATTAAATTGTTAAAAATCGAGGATGAAATAACTGGAATAAAAGATATGCCAAATAACTATTCAATATTGATTAAAAAAAAATAAACGCGTGATAAAAATAAATTTACTCCAGAACTATTCTACAGAAATTTTAAAACCGCAGTTGAACTTTTCACCAGAGTTAAGCTTAACAAGAGATATTCCATTGTTAAAAGCATCCGGTGGAGCAACCATTGGTTCAATGGCTACGGATTTTCCGGCGGCAAATTTCCCATTGTAAATTACGAAGTAATCCATATTATGACGTTCCAAGGTGATTTCCTTCTCGCTGTCCTTTAATATTAACTTTCCCCCTCCATAAAAACAGTTATCAAAACTCTTTGAACTATTGAAGAAAGTTTCTGGTTCATTCAATGGCTTCATAATGCCTGAAGGAAAAAAACTGTCTTCATATTCAATCTCATCAATCTTTTGTTCACTACTTAAAAACCATTCTCCGGAACTTAGGAAATATGGATGAGCTCCCGGGGATAGCGGGATTTCCTGTTGGCTCAAGTTTATGAATGACATTTTCACATTGAGCGAATTCCCGGTCAGTTCCATTTCAATTGTAGAATGGAGGTTAAATGGATAACCTTCTCCTCTAATTTTACACCTTCCCACCGCTTTGTTCTTCTGTGTAACTTCTATGTTCCATTGCATATCTTTTGCGAACCCATGTATTGAATTTCCTTCTGCATTTTTATGCAGATCATATACCCTTCCACCAAGCGAATAAATTCCATTCTTTATCCTGTTTGCATAGGGAATGAGAAAAGCACAGCCCCCATGAGTCTGAGAACCATCTTCGCCTTTCATCAAAATTTCTTTCCCGTCAAGAATCAATTCGTCAAGATGCAATCCCTTCCTATTGATAATAAGGGAACTCCTTTCATTTCGTATTAAGACATCATCTTTCAAATTAAAACACCCTGTCTTAACAAGATTTCATAGGAGTGAAAAGCAAATGTGTCTGTACGGAAGGATCTTTTAGATACATTGGCAGCTTACTGTCTCCGTATCATCTTCAGTGCAAGTTGATGCAGTGATATTGTATGAACCCACACTTTTCCGGGGCCAGTCATGTTGGCAAAGAATAACCCCTCACCTTCTGCCCCTGCCAGTAGCATTGTCTTCATCCCACCAATCCGTTGAACATTATATTGCACCGATTCCTCAAATGCAAGAACATGGCTCATCTCGACCTGAATCTGCTCTCCGGGTTGCAAATCTAGTTCCATTGCGTGACCATGTACATGTAAGAGTACTGACCCATTTCCACTGAACTTCTCGAGAAATACTCCTTCGCCTCCCATCATACCGGTCCATATACCTGCAAATTTTCTCGAGTATTCAACGCCGGAATCCATAGCCAGAAAAGCATTAAATTCTGCTAAGATACTATTTCCATTCAATTTTACTTCCAATATTTTTCCCGGAAGAAAACCGGCGGCAGTAAATACTCCTGGTCCGCTTACTTTAATAAGAAAGACGGCAGAACCCGAGAGCATGTGACTTAATGCCCCATGTAGACCACCGGCCTGCGCATCAATATGCACCTCTGAACTCTTGTAAATAAGGTGTCCTGGTTCAACGAATACTGATTCTCCATCCTGCAAAGTCACTTTTAGATATTGTACCTCATCTCCAACTGGCTCATATTTTACCATATTTACCGATAATAGAATTTTATATATATTTAATGCAAGTGATTTTTTATTTTTCCATAATATCCGAGATCTTATTACGGAATAAATCGCTATTATCTCATAGAAAAATTAGGGTCAGATCATAAAAATTTTACCAGATTTTCTTTTCTAAAGAGTGGGCTTATGAATTAATAGTGGTCATATAGAAAAAGAATTGAAGATGGTTCTCAATTCAGATTATTTATTGTATTTAGCTTTCAGTATTGAAATTTTCTGGACAGGGCGATCATTTCGGTCTGTTTTTGCATTTCCTATGGAATCGACAACCTCCATGCCAGCTATAACTTTTCCAAATACAGGGTGCTTCTTATCGAGATAATTATTATCTACAAGATTAATGAAAAATTGGCTTCCTCCAGTGTTAGGCCCAGCATTTGCCATGGAGATCGTTCCCCTATTATTTTTATTACTCTTTCCGAATTCATCCTTGATTGAATAACCTGGGCCACCAGATCCAGTGCCAGTTGGGTCGCCGCCCTGAATCATAAAGTCCTTGATGACCCTGTGAAATATAATTCCATCATAAAACCCGCTTTCAACAAGTTTCCTAAAATTTCCAGCAGTGACTGGCATCTCCTTCTCGAACAATTCAATTTTTATATCTCCCATGGTAGTTTCAAGCGTTACACTAGTCATATTTTCCCAATGTTGATTTGTTAATTATATCTAATGTTTTTTCTAGATTGCTTGTTTATTTAATTTCCGACTATTGTATATATTTGTACATAGTGATCAGTAAAAATTTTTTCAGAAGTCTTCTTTAATCCATTTCTTTCGCAAATTAACTGAAGTTCTTTTTCTGACAACTTAATGTGTGCTGGTGGTCCATATTGAGAATCTTTTAAGAACTCAAAAAATATAAATTTGGCACCTGTCATTGCTGAGTTCTTAAGCCTCTTAATCAACATATCCTGACAATTGAAATCGTGGAAAACCGTAGAAAAAAATACCTTATTATAATCGGGAAATTTTTCAACCTTACACAGATCCACCTCTTCAATAAGAATATTTTTTATGTTATGAGTATTAATGGCGTTCCTTAGAAGATCGTTACCCTTTTTGCTAATTTCCATTGCAATTATCTTAGAATCAGGAGACCTTTGTGCCATCTTAATCGCATAGTATCCATCTCCTGAGCCTGCATCAATGATTGTATCGCCCTTTTTAGGGTTGAGAATATCTAATAATTCCTTAACTGGAACAATGTTTTCCCTTAAGGTGTGCATCCTCTCATAATCGAATTCGTGCCTGTGACCTTCATGCATACCATCCATAGTTGCTTTTTAATAAAATAGTTTGGGGGCATTGACTATTTCTACTATTTATAAGAGGTTTCAAGATTGATTTCCTGTATATTCCGAAATTAACCTTATGCCGATTGCCTATTTTGAGGTAACTACCAAGAATAGAGGAAATCAAAATATATCTTTTCCCAATGGAACATAATAAATGATGTTAACAGTAAAAGTTAGAACTGGTAGCGGAGAACCAATTATTAAAGACAACATGATTATAATTTTCACCGATGCCAAAAGGGAGAATGGGAAAGCAAATGCTGATGTTATATCCCAGATAAAAAAATTATATAATACCGAATCCGTAACTATTAAAAAAGGAAAGACCTCCTCCAGAAAGTTGATTTTTGTTGGGATTGACGACCCCTAATAACTGTTTTGGTATTGAAGGGCGGAATATCTAAAGGCTTAATATCGTAATTAATACTCATGAATTAATCAGAGTCGAAAAAATTTATATTGCCTGAGAGGATAGATAATCTCAAATGAAAAGTGGAATCAAAATAGCTCCCAAGAAAAATAATAAGAAGAAGAATAAGGGGAAGGAGGTAGCAGTTGCAGTTCAACAGGAAACCCCTCAAATAAACAAATCATATGAAATTGTCGACGAATATGATATAATCCCAAGAGTGGTGTCCATTGAAATAGCCTGGAATAAGGATACCATGGAGACGCTCTATATTGTCCACGAGCCAGAGATCACAGAAGCTGAACTTCAGGAAGTAAAGGTCATTTCCAAGAATATGGAACAGATTGTGAGGAGCTCAAATAACCTTCCTACAGATTTTTCTGTAAAAGATATTGAGCAAATCATAGATTCTTATATGAACTCAAAAAGAACAAAAATACCAAAGACGTCCATAGATAAATACAAATATTATATTCAAAGGGATTACGAGGGATTCGGACCGTTGGACCCCATAATAAGGGATCAGTTTGTTGAAGATATCTCATGCAACGGTATCGGTATTCCCATTTTCATAGAGCATAAGAGGCATGGTCCATTAAGAACAAATATTCTGTTTGCCTCTGAAAAGGATCTTGATTCTTATGTAATCAGATTGGCGCAGCTTTGTGGGAAGGAAATTTCCATGAATGATCCAATAATGGATGGTACATTTCCTCAGGGACATAGAATACAGATAACCTATGGCAATGAGATATCAACAAAGGGTTCTTCTTTTACTTTCAGATTATTCCGTGAAACCCCATTCACACCAGTAGAGATAGTTAAATATGGAGCAGCAACTGCAGAAATAGTAACCTACCTTTGGTTCGCTGTTGAAAATTTGAAGTCTGGTATAATTGCAGGAGTTCCGGGAGTTGGAAAAACCTCTACCTTGAATGCTATGATGATGTTCATACCTCCCAATACAAAGGTATTCAGCATTGAGGAAACCAGAGAAATTAATATAATGCATGAAAACTGGGTCGCCACATCGACAAGGGAAAGCGTCTATAATCAGGGGAATTTATCGGGTCACAATGCACCGATAGGTATGTTTGAACTGGTAAGGATGGCTATGAGACAGAGACCTACTTACATCCTTCTAGGAGAAATAAGGGGTAGGGAGTCATATTCACTATTTCAGGCAATATCGACCGGGCATACCGCCTATTCAACCATACATGCAGACAGCATGGATACATTGGTTAACAGGCTTGAATCTACACCTTTAAATATACCCAGGGTACTCATAAGTTCTTTAAACTTTGTCATCTTTAACAAATTTGTCAAAATAGGTAATAGGATGGTGCGAAAGATCACAGAAATAGACGAGGTGATTGGTGTCGACTCTGAGACAAGAGAGATATTATATAACAAAGTCTACAGTTTCGACTTTAATATGAATACCCAGATATACAGTGGTTATAGTAGAATATTGAAAGAAATACAGCAATCTCGAAGAATGTCTGATGAAGAATTCAAAGAAGAATTTGAAAGAAGAAAGAAACTTGTTGAGTTGATGGTTGACGCCAATATTGTAGATTATGCAAACCTCACTAGAATTGTAAACATATATTACAAAGATCCAGCATTCGCCTTAAGAATGGCAGGGAGTGGATAATAATGTCTAGTGTATTTTCAAAGGATGGAGTAACAAAGGGTCTTAAAAAAACTGGAAACATAGTTAAAGGAACTAAGGAAAAGAAGGACGACCCAAAGAGAATAAAGAAGCTAAGGGTCGAAAGACTTGGTATGTTTGACAGAATTTCCCTGGAAATATTCGGAGAAATGATCACAAAATATTCTGATACTTCAAGGATAGATGTTACGTTACAAAAGGCCAAAATGCCACTTACAGGTGTGGAGTATCTATCAAGAGTTTTTATGGGTGCGCTTATTTTTATCATTGTATCAGGCGTTTTTGCAAACATATTTGCCATAAGGCTACCACACTATGCATTTCTGGCATTTGCAATATGGTTCATGACCATTGTAATATATTTTACTTTGATGATAGAACTTCCAAATTCTACAGCTGGAAGTCGTAGAAAAAAGATAGATGCTGTTCTGCCAATAGCCATGGGATATATTGCCACAATGGCTTCTGCCGATGTCTCTGTTGATAATATATTATATGAGTTATCAAAAAGCGAAGAGTATGGAGAACTGGCAAGGGAGGCAAAAGGTATTTCAATAACCACAAAACTGTTCGGAAAGGATATTGTTACGGCAATTAAGGAGGGTGCATCTTTGACACCGTCAATCAAGCTCTCTGAGTTTCTTCAGGGCATTATAACGACTGTAACATCTGGAGGAGATCTGAAGGAATACTTCAAGCAAAAGGCTCTTCAATATGAAACAGAACTGAGCACCATAGTAAAGAGAAATTCGGAATCCCTCTCCGTTATGGCTGAAAGTTTTATTATTGTGGGAGTTACTTTTCCATTAATTTTGATGATCATTATTGGAGTAGTAGCATCTTTGACTCCGGATCCAAGCCCCGTGCTTTCTCTCGTACTATACCTTATCGTTTTGCTCATAATACCGGTAATTGCAGTAATGTTTGCACTTATATTGAGCAGCACAATTAACGAGGTGAAACTATAGCGCCCATTAAACTGAAATATTATGTGCTTGCTGCATTTGGCTCAGTTGATGCCATAATTATCTTATTGGGAATCAAAGGTATTATACCAACAATAAGCCTTCTCGTTCACCCATTAACCATGTCCACAATCCTTCTGATTATTCTCCTTCTTCCATTTGGTATGGCAGATTTTGCTGAAACCAAAAAATTACAGGAAGCCGAGAGGAGAATACCTGATTTTCTAAGGGATCTTGCAGGGCATACAACATTTGGTACGCCTGTATCGGAGGCCATTTTAAGAAGTTCCGGTAACGACTATGGTCCTCTAAATGAAGAGGTGCGTCATGTTGCAAGTCTCATAAGTATTGGAGTGCCTGTGGAAAATGCTCTTGATGGATTTGGAACAATTCTTGGGGATCAGACCATTGCAAGAGTTGGAAAGATTCTTAAAAAAGCCAGTGAATCTGGAAGTAACACTGCGGATGTTATATCCATGATTTCTAGTTTCACAACTCAAACATACCTTATGAGAGAGAGCAGAGCAGCAGACATGCAGAATTATTCCATGGTTATGGCGGTCTCATATGGCGTTTTCCTTTTTGTTATTCTCATGCTTGATTTGGATTTCTTTACCCAACTGAAGCCTTCAGGTATTTCAGGTTCAACATTGTCGCCGGGGGTTGCGAGTTTTCCCGTAATAGAGAGAATATTCAGTTTGGGAATTATAGTGCAGTCTTTGACAAGCGGCCTCATATCGGGGGTGTTCCGGGATGGGCGCCTTGTTTCTGGAGCCATGATTGCAGGCGTTCTCCTGTTAATTAGTTTCGTAGTGCTTACATTCGCAGGTGTTCTTTAGATGAGTTTTCTTAAAAAAAATAAGAAGAGGAAATCGCAGGTTTCCACCAAGATAATATTTCCTAAGAGAGCAACAGAGGATCTTATATTCCAGGAAATAGTTCCTGGGGTTGTCTATTCTAGGGTTTACCTTAACAGGGTAACCTCAACGTTTGTTTATGAGTTAATAGAACCGGAAATTAGCCCAACTCTTTACAAGAGATATTCAAGACTTAAAAGAGATTTTATTAGGGCCATAACTGAACCGGAAAAATTTGGTGATATCCAGAGGGATCAGATTCCTTCTCTGTTTATGCTTAAATTAAAGGAGGATGGTTATAAATTAAATACGACTGATACAGACACGCTCACCTATTACATCAACAGAGATATTAAGGGCTTTGAAAAAATCGACGGTCTCTTAAAGGACCCAAATATAGAAGATATATCATGCGACAGGGAAGAGACGCCGGTATATATCTTTCATAGAAATTTTGGGTACATACCAACCAATGTAAGATATGAAGATGAGGAGGAACTTAATTACTTTATTAAAAAAATAGTTCAGGATTCTGGAAAGCATATATCCATTGCAAATCCAATAGTTGATGCAACGCTCCTTGACGGATCAAGGATATCGGCTTCTATTGGAACGCACATTACCAGTAAGGGTCCATCATTTACCATAAGAAAATTCAAGAGTGAACCACTCACCGCATTGGATCTAATACAGAAAGGGTTATGTGATTCAAGGGTTTTTGCCTATTTCTGGGTTCTTGTTGAATATGGCGCAAATATAATGGTTGTGGGTGGAACAGCCACTGGCAAGACAACGTTCCTTAACGCTCTTCTGCTATTCGCTCCGTCACAGAGAAAGATAGTTTCCATTGAAGATACTCGAGAGATCAACCTGGTTCATGAGAACTGGGTACCCATGATTACAAGAAACGGTTATGGGCAACTGGATAAAGAGACGGGTAAAAGAATTGGTGAGATCGATATGTTTGACCTTCTTACCGTAACAATGAGACAGAGGCCAAACTATGTGGTGGTAGGAGAGGTAAGGGGTGCTGAGGCCTTTACTGTCTTTCAGGCAATGTCCATCGGAAGATATGTTTTTGGAACTTTCCACGCTGACGATATCCAGACTTTCATCCATAGAATGGAATCAAAACCAATCAATATTCCAAGAAACCTAATTTTGACTTTGGATGTTGTAATAATCCTTTCAAACCTTACCTCGGAAAAGGGTTCCTTTAGGAGAATTCAAACCGTATCAGAAATAACAGGTCAGGACCAAATGAGTTCTGAAATTGTTGTAAACAACGCATTCACATGGAATCCGGTAACTGATACCAATCCATATTCAGGATTCAGCTATGTTCTCAAAAGGATTGCGGAAAAAGAAGGAAAATATGAATCTGATCTTGAAAAAGAAGTGGAAATGCGTGCAAAAATCCTGGACAAAATGATTGAAAGACAGATAAACAATTACAAGGAATTTTACAACCTCATAAATCTATTCTACAAGGACAGGGTCAGGCTGTTCGAAACCCTTGAGATGACCGAGGAAGTAATGGTTTAATCATTTAAAATTTATACTTTTTCATCTGCAGTTTTAGGCAGAAGCTTATTTGCAATATAAGGTACATAGAGTGTTTGCAATATAATTGACACAATAACAACGATGGCAACGGAAACCTCCAGGGTTTGTCCCCACCTAAGAAGTAGAGGAATGCCGAGAGAGGTACCTATGGCAATAGGAACAGTAGATTCAACTATTGATACGACCCCTCTGGGTCCCACAAGAGAAAAAAATGCCTTGATCTTTCGGTTTAGGGGAGGGGCAGTTAAATTGTTCCTCCTAATGCGAAATACAGAGGCGAATACAGCAATTGGCCTTACTATGAATAGCACGGTCAAAGCCATTAGGATCCCGATTAACCAATAATTTTCAATATCAGAAATTGTCAGCATGCTTCCCATTAATATGAAAATGACACCCTGCGCAAGAAATGACAGGTTCTCCTGAAAACTTCTCTCCCTTTCATAGAATATGGACTTCTCCGATAAATTTCCAATAATGGCTCCGGTTGCTATGATGGCAGGAAATGGTGTAATATTAAGAGCCTCAAGAGAAGTAAGTTCAAATATAATGACACCTAGGAGAAGACCCACAATAAGGTTTTCAAAATTTAATACTTTATTCAAATAGAGAATAAGAAAACCAATAACTATACCAACGATCGATGGAACTATTATCTGAATAAGGAGAAATGATATAATTGCAGGAATGAAACCTATGGCACTTGAAAGTGTAAGAAATAGTGTGACTGCTGTGGATTGCGGTGCTATTATTGCTATTGCCAGCGTTACGAATATAATGGCCAATGGATCATTGAAAAGGCTTTCCCCTATCAATGTTCCTGAATAGTCTTCCCTTATCCTGATCTTATGGAACAAAGGTATAAGGGTTGCAGGGTCAGTTGGGGATATTATGGCTCCAAATAGAAAGCCTATTATGAATGGTGCTCCGGTAAATAGAGAAAAAATGATCCCTGCGAGAAAAGCCGTAATAATCATACCCACAGTATTCAATGAAATTATTCTGCCGATGTGTCTTCTGAGAACCCTGAAGTTTATTCCGTGACTCTCGTAATAGAGGATAATCATTAGGCCTAGTATACCCACTCCAAAAGTAGCAAAGTTTGTCATAAGGTCTTCTGAAAAACTGTACCTTATTATTCCAAGTACCGGCCCAAAAATAATTCCAAGAAAAATAAGAACTGGAATTTCAACGATTGATGCTTTTCTCGCTATTGGAATTGAAAATGCTGCGATAATTAGTAAAAGACTAAATTCTAGAATTTGGAGATTTGCGAATGTCATGAGGTAGGCTCTTCCCCTGGACTATACGGCAACATTCTCTTATGCATACTGGAAAAATAAAGATTGGAAACTATTTCTCCTTCTCTACTTTCCGGAAATTTTCCAATTTTCATAAATTCAATAAGAATTCTATCCAAATCCGCATAACTTATACCAAGATCGTCTTCATCAGTCTGTTTTGCCCACAATCTGGCACTTGGCTTTTTTACTATTATTGATTGTGGCAATCCAAGGGCCCTAGATGCTTCCCAAATCTCGGTTTTATACATTCCGATTATTGGTTCTATATCACACCCACCATCTCCATATTTAGTGAAATAACCAGTCAGATATTCAGACCTGTTTGTGGTTCCAATCACTAGACCATTATTCCGGTTTGCAAAGGAATAGAGTATTGACATCCTAATTCTTGATTTCAAATTGCCTATTGCTTTTAAATCATCCATATTCAATGTTCTGGAAAATTCTTTAACGATGCTTTCTATGGAAATTGTTTTAAATGAGATGTTATTAAAATTACAAATCTTCTCTACATCAATCAGATCCTCATCTGGAGAATTTGAATCCGGCATGTAAATAGGGAAAATTCTATCTTTTTCAATTGATTTTGCCAGGAGTGTTACAACAAATGAACTGTCTATTCCCCCGCTCAGTCCTATGACGGCATTTTTACCATTTAAATTGTCAGACAAAAACTTTTTTATGCCGTCCAGAATCAATGAAAACAACCTCTAATCAGGTATGCCACAACTGGTTAATTAATATTTCAATATGATGACCCAGCAAAAAGTTATTGTCTTTATCAATGTATTGTACTATTTATTGGTTTAGTGTCAGACGTCAACCTCTATCAATGAATGAGCTCATCTTGGTATTGATCACCCCACGATTAAGGACAGTTTTATCAGAACACAATAATTGGTCTTTCACATTTGTACGTAAAACCCGGGAATATTGAATATTTCAATTATTTGTTAACTAATATATACAGAGGATTTTCTTTCATTTTCTATCCTTCAAGGATATTCTCCATCAGCAGTTATCCTTACTATAAACCCATTTTGATTATCTGTCTATTCAGAAAGATGCCAATCCATTTCCAATCTTCACTAATCGGATTACTATCTTTGGTTGTGGCTTACAGCACTCTATTAGAATGAATTCAAGTTTAACTGCTTTCATCTCCCCAAAGACCGAAATTGGAAATTGTATTCCTATTTGATTTCAATTCTTCCTATTCAGCAGATTTATAAGATTTTTAAAAAGCATTGATGTTGTAACCGGGCCTACTCCACCTGGAACCGGTGTTATAAAATTAGCATAATCAATAAGTGTTTCTAAATCACAATCTCCCGACATTTTGCCGTCCTTAAAATTAATGGAAGCGTCAATTATATTCACTTCCTGCCTAAAATCTTGTTTTGAAAAATACTGATATTTGCCTATTGCAGTAACAACGGTCTTAGCAGATTTCACTAGCTCAGATAAATTTAATGTTTTGCTGTGACAGACTGTTACAGTATAGTTTGAGTTCAGCAGCATCATGGATAAGGGTCTACCAATGATATTTGACCTGTTAATTATTAATATTTCAGATCCTTTCGGTAAACTTAGCGTTTCAATAATTCCGTGAATTGCCATGGCAGTAGCCGGAAATACATTCCCTTTGTTCATTAATATGAGACCTTCATTAAATGGATTCTGGGAATCAACGTCCTTATTTGGAGAAATCGTCATACTTAGTTTAAACAGGTTTAAATCTGCTCGCAATGGGCTCTCCAATATTATCCCGTCAAGGTCATTAGACTGGTTCATACTTTTTATTTGTTTAACTATATCCTCTTCGGGAAGATCTTCTGGAAACCTTATGATTTCCGTATCAATTCCTAACTGCTCTCCCTTTTTTAATTTTGACCGTATATACGATTCCTGATCTGGCGAATGGATAGTAGATAATATAGCTAATTTTGGTTTTCTTCCCCATAAGTCCAAGAACTCTTTTGCATCATTTCTTGTTTTTTCATCAATACTCCTTGAAAAATCCTTTCCGTTAAAAATATCCGTCATTCCATCTCATTCCACTTAATGACACTCTTTATTTCCCCTGCAGGTTTTACAGTAAACAGAGTTACATCTTGCGGTTTAAAAATCCCGGTTATCATTCTGTTCATTACTCCCGGGTGCCCCAGATGCCATTTCTGAATTAAATCAAGCGCTCGCTCATAATGAATTCTGGCAGCATCCACAGAACCACATACGGTAATATTCCTTTCGACAATCCAATCAATGTCATTACCAGTTATAACGCCGTCAGGTGCCTTCCCGTTCGTTCCGAATAATATTACTACTCCGTTATAGTTAACCTTTCTCAAAAATCTAACTATGGTGGATGGATCACCGCTGGTATCAATTAAGAGATCCAATTCAAAATTGTTCGGGAAATTTACATCCTTTGAATAATCAACAAAATTCACATCAAAATTTTGACACATTTCAAGTTTGCTGTCCTCAATTGCATGACGGTTTGCCATGTAGGTGTTAAAACCATATTCACGTGCAACAAATGCATAAAGAAAGGCTTCACAGGCGCTTCCTATTATGAGTGCATTCTTTCCCTCATATGTGGAAAACTGATTGGGGTAAACAGCCCTTGAAGATACTTTCTCAAAGACCTCAAAGGCCTTGACTACGTTCTTCAAAGGCTCTGTTAATACTCCTATCTTTGAGAGGTCTTTGCTCTTTACCGGTACAAGATTTTCTGGAACTTCATAGAAGTAATCTCTCATAAAACCATCTAGACCTGTTATTCCTGTTTCATGCTTCTTACCATCAGAACAATTATCCGGTCTCCCAATTCTACAGTTTGGACAATCTCCAGGTCTCCTCACTATTGGAACTACAAGATCACCTTTTTTAAATACGGGAGAGTTGGATGATTCCACCTGACCTATGCAT
The DNA here is from genome assembly GCA_021809755.1 of Thermoplasmata archaeon. Taxonomy (GTDB): domain Archaea; phylum Thermoplasmatota; class Thermoplasmata; order Thermoplasmatales; family Thermoplasmataceae. Next base: position 9,201 of record JAJZJZ010000012.1, on the reverse strand, counting down.
TCATGACCCAGAACCTGAAAGTCTGAACCTTCAGGTGGGTAAGCGAATTTTAATGCACCTTTAACAATTCCTCTGTCGGTTCCGCATATTCCAGTATAAAGCGTTCTGACCTTTATTCCGTTTACTTTTCCTGCTTCACCATCAATTTTTTTGTATTCAATTCCCTCCGAAGGCGGGTGAGTTATTAATGCACCAATATCGTTCATACAATGATATGGTCTTATTTTTGTAATAGTTTTGCTTTTTGAATTCAAAATACCTGATTGAAAATAAATAATGTGTTTTGCTTTCGCATAATTCTCACAATAGTTTCCTTTATCAACATCTTATTTTTTGAACCTGAAGGTGTATACTAATACCGAACCTATTCCTGCAATTGTTATAATGGAGCCTACTACTGCATAAATTTCAACACTTGACAAGCCGCCTGAGGTTGAATTACTAGAAGAGTTTGAGGTTGTATTGAAGAAGATAGTTTCCTTTATGTTTGCTCCATTAACTACAATACTACCAGATGAGGATGTTTTATATCCTGATATTGCTCCAACTGTGAATGTATATGTGCCATTTTGAATCGTAAATGATATTGTGTTCGTGCTGGAGGACTGTGTTGATCCGTTAAAGGTGATTGCCCATGAGGTACCAGATAGAAGTCCTGACTCAGTAAAAGTTATGGTATATTTTGAAGGGGTTGTTTTGGTTGGACTGAATGTTGTTGAAATTGTTACATTGTTTCCATCAACATTTGCGTTTCCGGAAGGTAGTGACAGAATATAATTTTCAATTGATCTTACTGTATATTCATACGATCCATTTGTCTCTGTGAATGTTATCGTTGAGTTTGTTGATGATCGAGATAAGTTATTAAGGGTTACAGACCATGATGTTCCTGAAATTAAACCTGCTTCGGAAAAAGTTACTTTATACGTTACCTCCGAGAATGTGATTGCTTCTGAGACAGATGAACCGTTGACCCTGAATGATGTGTTTGCAAATGATACCTTATAGATCTTATCAGAAGTTGTGATTGTGAAATTATATGTGCCGTTTGTAATAGACATTGAATACGAAGAATATGTGATTGGTCCTGAGGGTAATTGACCTGTTATGTTGACATACCATCCGGTACCTATTGCTAAACCTGATTCTTTGAATGTAACCTGATATTTTACCTCTGAAAATGTGACTGATTCCGACAATGACGCCCCATTTATTGTGAATTTTGATGAACTTGCGGAGAGGTTTTTTAGAGGTGTTCCAATTGTATAATAATATGTGCCGTTTGTGAGATTTATTGTGAAGGAAGAACCTGCAGATATTTGTCCTGAGGAATTTTCACCGGTAATGTTAACATACCATGTAGATGTAGAAGGTAATCCTGACTCGGTGAATGTAACCTTATATTTTACATTAGAGAAGGAAATATTCACCGGCAAAGTAGCTCCATTTACTGCGAATTTGGATGAACTTGCCGCGTAGATTTTATCAGGTGTTCCAATTGTATAATAATATGTGCCGTTAGCTAGATGTGTTGTGAAGGAAGAACCTGCAGATATTTGTCCTGAGGAATTTTCACCGGTAATGTTAACATACCATGTAGATGTAGAAGGTAATCCCGATTCTTTGAATGTTACTATATATGCTTTGACGAATTTAACAGGTATTGATTTTGCCGAATTATTTACTCCAAATGAAGAGGATTGAACTAATTGAGAGAAGTTCTTATCCGATGTGGATAATGTGTAACTATAAGTTCCATTGACAAGTGAAAATGAATAAGTCGGGGTTAGAATCTGACCAGACTTCATTCCATTTGTTAGGTTCACGTACCAAGGTGTACCAGTGTTCAACCCTGTTTCAGCAAATGTTATATTATATTCTTGTGCAATAGCGCTTAAATTGTCTGAAATGAAATTTGCTACATATACGTATCCAGTTGACGGATCATAAGCAATTCCCATTGGCCTGTTACCTACGTTTATTGTGCCGATAACATTATTTGTATTGTTGATTACAGATACATCAGCAGACTGGTCATTCGCTATATACACATAGTCATTGGCTGAATCAAATCCAACCCCACACGGATTAGCGCCAACTGAAATAGTATCTATTAAAATGTTCGTTTTATTAATAACAGAAACGCTATTAGATTGAGAATTTGCTACATACATATATCCATTTGTTGAATCAAATCCGATTGCACATGGAACAGATCCCACCGCTACGGTATCTACTACCTGATTTGTTTTGTTTATAACAGATACATCGTTTGATCCACGATCGGTTACGTATATATATCCGTTCAATGTGTTATAAGCGACTCCTGTTGGACTGTTTCCAACTGAAACAGTTGATATAACTGAAGTGGAAGTGTTAATGACTGAAACAGTACCAGAATCACTATTGGCGACGTAAACACATCCATTCAATGGATCAAATGCGTCGCCCATGGGATAGGAACCAACAGAATAGGTTGCTGTGACTTGATTTGTCTTATTTATCACTGAGACACTATTTGATACATAATTAACAACATACAAATATCCATTCAAAGGGTCAAATGTGATACCTATCGGAGATGAACCAACATCGATGTTAGCAATTACCCTATTTGTCTTATTTATAACTGATACGTTTGAAGAAAGATAATTAATGACATAAAGATATCCATTATCTGAATCATATGCCATATTGTGAGGGCCGGAACCAACTGAAATATTGTCAGTTGAATTAAATGTCATCATTGGATGGATTGAAACAGAGATTCCGTTTTCCAATGGGTAATTTTGTTTGGGATAAACATTTGTTACTACAAAAGCAGTGGTTATGAACAATAACACTACAATAATACTTGTTATTTTTAATATATTGTTTCTCAATAATAATCGTTCTATATTTTTCAATATGATTTAAATGTATTTACTGTTTGATTACCATGACTATTTGAAGATAATCGCAATTTTTCATATTCTAGTATAATCGTCTTGTTTCATCAACGGGTAAAACTCCCGATAACAGATACGTTAAATGAATTGTTAGCACATTACGATTACCACCTTTATAACTAAATTTCTTTTCTTATAAGTCTCACTTTCATACGTTCCTAAAAAAATTTAAAACGGCCAATATTCTAATATTTTTAGCCTTAAACTCTCATTTCAATTATAATAAATTCAATGAAACCCCACTCCGAATCTAACGATGGAATTTTACAGAATTGGAAATTATTCCAGCCCTATTGATCTCATTGAAACAAATTACTCATAACTGGTGTCCCATTTTTTCTTTTTTAGTTGTTAGATAAAATCGATTATATTCTGTCGTTGCACTTTTTACGGGAATTCTTCCTGAGACATTGATTCCCGCCTCTTTCAGAGAATCTATTTTCAGTGGGTTATTGGTCATCAATTTAATTGACTTGATATTAAAATAATTTATAACTTCAACTGCAAAACTGTAATCCCGATTATCTGCAGGCAAGCCCAGTTTTAGATTTGCTTCCACCGTATCATAACCTTCATCCTGAAGGCTATAAGCTTTTATCTTATTCAGAAGACCAATTCCCCTACCTTCCTGTCGCAAATAAATGAGCATTCCAAATGGCTGGTCACCAAGGTAAACAAGTGATCTCAAAAGTTGGTCCCTGCAGTCACATCTCTTTGAACCAAATACGTCTCCGGTAAGACATTCCGAGTGAATCCTTACTGGAACATCCTCCTTTCCAAATACATCTCCTTTTACAAGAACTGCATGTTCTTCTGATTTTGAATTTTGAAATGTGTAAATATCAAAAAGTCCCGATATTGTAGGCAATTTAGCTTTTGCCGAAAGTTTAATCATACCACCAAAGATTTTCTTTTAATATTTTAATATATATGTAAATTTTTTTCACGTTTTTTTACAAATTAATATTTGACCATCGTAGTTGAATAAATAATACAGTTCTTTACCTGAAAGTTTGGATTCAATTGAGGTTTTGAAATTGTAATATTCCTCTGATGGATTGTACCTAGGAAATATTTTTCCGGCACCCAATGAATTAAGGGAATTTACTAAATGATCCTCAGAACTTTCACCTATAATGCAATAGGTTTCACCTGGAAATTCTTCCTTCTTTTCGTCAGATGTTAAAATTACCCTTCGCTTGTCCCTATATAGAAAAGGAAGAGAGAGATTATTAGAAACGTTTCCTTCTAACCCGGCGTATATAACTGCTGGATCAACTGAATATATGTATTTATGAGGGATTTTTATTGAGTGATTTATCTTATCTTGAACATCTGATTCTACTGTGATCATTTTTGGAAGTAAAACGGCTGAAAAATTCTTTCTCTTGAGCTTTCCAATATATACTGTAAACCGATTCAATGAACCATTTATGGAAATATACTCCGATTCAAAATTTTCTATATTGATCTTACTCCTTTTCATTTGCGGAGGAAGATCGAAGACAAATTCTTTGGTTAAATGCTCATAGAGTTCTATTATTTCATAGGGATTTGGCAATAGACTCCTAATATTTCTTTCTGCTTCAGTTTCCGCCCTTAATGGGTCAGAAAATATTATTGATGGGTGTAAAACATCAATATTCTCTTTGTGAAAATCATTGTTGATAAAGGAAGGCATTTCCCAATCATAGGCTTTAGAATTTAAAAGGGACAGGAGATATCTTACCTTATCTATCTCTATACCCGCAACTTTTGAATTCCTAGCAAAAAAAATAGACTGTATTCCAGCTCCCGATCCTATATCTATAATGCGATTTCCCTTGAGTCTTTCAGACCTGTACATCGCAACGCTCTCTGGCGTGGAATATCTAGATGAATAGCCATCAAGCCAAATTTTCTCATAGTTTGTAAATTTCGATTCTGATCTTAATCTTGAAATTGATAGATCAAAGATTATTTTACTTTCAGATGCGGAAAGTTTTAGTTCTTTACCTATGATATCTGCACTTCTTCCCTCACGAATTTTATCTACTGCCTTGTTGATTAGGGAATCCCATAATTCATATCCAGATTCTAATTTCAAGGATTCTTCCAGAATCTTTTCAAAAATACGATCTTTCGACTTATCTTTATTTTCCATTGTCCTAATTAGGGTATATCTGCATATTAATAACGATTTCATTCTTTTTCTATATGTTACATATCAATTGTTACTCCCAACACAAAAAATAAGTCTTGAGAAAACCACATATGTTAAAATATGTTAAAAGAATTTAGATTGTCGCTTGATACTATGTTGAGGTGCTTTGGTGAAGTTTATCTTTAAAGTTGCTTGCTGGGATTTTCATGATGATGATAAAATTCTCCAGAATATTATGGCAAAAGAAGATAATTACTGGATAAATTTACTAAATACATATGGGATAAAGCAGAAAATAATACTAAAAACCTGCAACAGAGTTGAAATTTATTTTATTGAAGTCCTGGAAGAAGTAGTTTTTGAAGACCCTGGAGTTAAAATTTTCAAGGGTGAAGAGGCAATGCTCCATCTGTTTTCAGTGGCTGCAGGTCTTGAATCTATGTCCGTAGGCGAACAGGAGATTCTAAGGCAAGTCAAAGAAGCTTATGAAGACAGTATAAAGAAAGGCATGATAGGAAAGGAAATTTCAATTATATTCAGAAAGGCCATTAGCGTGGGAAAAGAGATAAGACAAAAAACTGCAATCTCCCATGGGAAGGTATCCATACCGGCAATAATGATCGATGAAATAGACAAAAGTATAGGTGATCTTCAGAGGAAGATTGGTATTGTTGGAACAGGTAAAATGGCTGCTACCATAGGAAGATACCTCATAAAAAATAAAGCCAACAACATCACGATTTATGGGAGAAACGATGAAGCGGGAAATGAACTTGCTTCCATGCTGAATCTCAAATTTGAAAAAAACTTGAATATGAAGTATATAATAGACAACAATACTGTGATTATTACAGCCACAACATCCAAAACAGTTTTGATGGAAAGTGAAGATATAGAAAGAATTAATGAGAAAAAGATTCTCGTTGATATATCAAATCCAAAAAATATAGAGGCAAATTTTAAAAACGATAAGATCGTCTTAATAAATTTGGATAAAGCTTCCAGTATCATGGAGAAAAATAGAACCAAAAAAGAGGCAGACATTTTGGTTTCGAGACAGATTATAGTTAGAGAGATAAGAGAGCTTCATGAGCGAATACTGGAAACTGAAGCAGAAGAAATAATTTCCATGACATACGAAATGGCCAAAAATATCCTTATTCAGGAAATTCAAAAGTATCTCCGTGAGGTTAGCAAAGGCGGAGATGAGTCAGAATTGCTTAATCTTATGGGGAATTCTCTTATAAACAAAATACTGGCCCCTCAAACATTTGCCCTGAAAGATCTTATTAGAGATAGCAAAATAGATACTCTTAGGGAATTTCTAGTTAATTTTGAAGAACATCTCAAGAAGAATATTGAGGCTCTTGGGAATTCTTCTGTAGATCTTTCAGATATCCAAAATCAACAATTCCAAACTCCTCGGTTATCCCGAAAATTCTGAATTTATCAGGAGGAACATGTTTTAATACTGGAGTAAAGTGTTCCTGATTGATCAAAGATTCGGTAACATCTGTTCCTGATGAAAAGAAGCTCAATGCTGGTGTTATGGCTATCCTCGCTTCCTCGTTGTAAACGAAGGCGGGTATTTTGAAAATACCACCAACTTTGTCTCTCAGAACCACAGAAGGATGCTCATGACCCAAAATTGTGAGCTTTCTGAATGATCTGTCGGAGTCTCCATGATATATATAGTAGTGATCGTTCTCATAATTATCGAAGAGATTCAATCCCTTTTTTGAAAGTATTGTTCTTAGATAGTTGTCATGGTTGCCCCTTATGAAGTATAATTCAAGCCGCTTTTCAAAACGCTCTATGAAGTGAATAACGTCTGTCCATTCCTGTGAGAGGTTTCGTGAAAATTCCTGTTTAAAGTCTCCATTGATTATAATTCTCCTTGGATCATAACGCTCTATTATTTTTTCCACTATGCCTTCAACATGCTCTCTCTGAAGTTTAGGTAGATAAAGGCCATGAAGATTCATTTCCTCTTCAAACCCAAGGTGCAGATCCGAAATAAC
>JAJZJZ010000012.1:0-1989 GCA_021809755.1 Thermoplasmata archaeon | reverse complement strand
TCCTTGGATCATAACGCTCTATTATTTTTTCCACTATGCCTTCAACATGCTCTCTCTGAAGTTTAGGTAGATAAAGGCCATGAAGATTCATTTCCTCTTCAAACCCAAGGTGCAGATCCGAAATAACAACAGAGGATTCATCTGCGAGATAAATGCACCCCAGCTCACTCAAATAGACGTTTTCCTCAATCTGCAGCTCTTTCAATGTATACCTATGTGTGAATTATTTATATATGTTGATGTATGAAATAAGAGATTGGTTCTTCTAATTATATGATTTAGTTGAAAGATTGAAAAGGCAAATGATGTACGCGGAATTGCCTAAGTATTGACTTCTTAAAATATAACTATTTACTAATTAACTCCTTTTCTGAAATTTTCATATATGTAATAATTAGAAATAACAATACGATAAAGACAGCAATAGTTATGAATATAGAATTAAGATTGTAATTGATCAATGAACCGGGAAGGCCTGCTGGCATTAAGATAATGCTGTTCATGACATCTATTATCAATATTGCATACTCTATAGGATTTAAATACTGTAGAGTTACCAAAACTGTGTTTATAAGATGCGTTGTTGGATTAAAAACGTCCGATGAACCTATAAAGGCTATCTCGATTACCGTAAATATTCCTACCCATATAAATTCTATAACTATTGCCCACTTTATAACAAAATTTTTTCTGATTTCATTCTTTCTGTAGGAGAGAGTCAAAGAATAGCAGAGAGTCATGAAAACAGTAAGGAATAGAGTTGCAAGAAATAGGGATAAAATATATATGATATTTACGAACCCACTGGTAAATAAGGAATAAAATGAAATTAAAGCTGTAGAAAGAATCAGAGCGGTGGCAATTGGAATATAACTTGTCAAGAATCCATGCCCAAGCTCTTTGAGATTTTTTATTACTTTATTTTGTTTATACCTCGGGTTATCTGTCACTGGTGGTGAAAAGAATAATCCTGTTAATGCGATTACTGATATTATAAAGGCAATCTGGAATAAGACTTCCCAGATCATTGTGTATGGCCTGCTTTGAGAACTGGTAATATTATTAACTTCTGTACTACTTATTTGGTAACTTTTAACCAACCCTATGGCGCTTATGGTGAAATCATAATTGTCTTTCGCTGTCATATATCTTGAAATAGGAATAACTATTGTGGTAAAATTGGTATATTTGTCCAGTACTTTACTATCTATTGCATTGTTTCCCTGAATTGTTCCATTGCTTCTGTAACAGCATAAGTAAGCACAGGAAACCAAATTGCTCTTTGTAGTTTGTATATTTGCGAATGAATGAAGCATAATAGCTGGGTCTAAACTATTGTTAGGCGATTCAACAAGCCCTGAAAAATAAAAGTTAGAAGATGGAACTTCACAAACATGGTTAAAGTGATGCTCTCCAAAAGAGGTTTTGTAAATCAAGTTGTTCCAGTCAATAGGTCCAAGCCTTCCACCTAAATACATCGTGAAACCTGCATATCCATTGCTATTTGTTACATTGAGGTTGCCATTGAGAAATTTCACGGTGAGCCCAGAAACAGGTTCTCCATACTCATTGTATACGAAAATGAAATGCTGACCATAGAAAGTCACAATAGCGGCATTTATCTGCTCATGATTTGATGAAACAATACTTTGATCGTCGTAGGATAAAAACATAGTTGATGCAAGAATAAAAATAAGAACAGCCGATAGGATCTTTTTTTTGGGTGAAATGATATGCACATTAAACTGTAATATATGTACTTAAAAAATCTTTGTTTTCTTTAATACGATAGCTAAACACTAAAAGCGTAGAACCATACCTCAGCATTACTTGAGATAAATATGAACATGTTGCCTCTTAATGCAACACATATATTGGAAATAAAAACTTAAAATTCCATATCTTTTTAAAATGGAGTTTTTCAGCCTATTATTCTTGGTACTTTCAAATATTCCCGAGGTACCTCCTTCCACTCCATAAGTAGATCGG
>JAJZJZ010000011.1 GCA_021809755.1 Thermoplasmata archaeon | reverse complement strand
CAAAAGGTGGTATTTTTAGATCGATTCTAGGAATGGATCGTGCGTTTACCATTACAATTTCCGGAGATTCCAACAATGTTACGGTCTCAATGGGAATAGGAAAATGGTTGCAGGATCTTGGTGTTGCGGCAATTGAAGCGTTTCTGCTTACTCCTCTTGTAGTGTTTGTTGAAGTACCTGAGAGCCTATGGTCATTTGAGATTGAACACCATTTCTGGCACTATCTGGAAAACCAGGTAAGCCTCGGTCTTCAATAATTACCATTTTAAACCTGTTAACTTATTATACATCTCCCTGTAAAGGGCAGATGTCTCTTTTACAATTTTTTCTGGCAGAGGAGTGATCTCCGGTTCTTTAGAACCAGACTCACGGGCAGAATATAACAAATCATAATACCCTGTTGAACGATAATATTGTCTCACGGATTCCTTGCTCAGCTCTATAATTTTTCCACTATGAAACATTTCCCTATCCCAGAAACGATCTTCATCAGCTGTTCCGAATGTGTCAACCACAACCGGTTTTCTTCCTTCTCCCATTGCGAACTCTTTTTTTCCGTCCGCATGAATTAAACCTCTTGGAGAAATTGTTCTTGAAATTATATTGTCAATCTTAAGGATTGTTTCCTTTATCTCATATATCTCGTCTCTGCTGATACCACCTATTAGAGAAGCCTCCTCGAAACTTAAGGGCCTATCTGTTTTTTCAAATTTTGTGGTCATTTCAAATAAAGGTTCAGGAATTTCGTCCCCAATCTTTGGAGTATTTTTGAAACCAAGTTCATTAATATCTATTTTCCCTTTCTTAATCCTATCCATCAAAGTACCGGCAACATAATATCTCATTACAAATTCAAGAGGTATTAGATAGTCAATCCAGATCTTGGAACCACCTGATTCATTTACCCTGAATTTTTTAACTTTCATTTCTGACTTGGAAGGGCACTCTATAAAATGGTTCTCAATTCCTCTCTCACTCTTAATTTTTTCAAACCAGAACTTCGAGGTTCTGCACAGCGATTCACCTTTATCTGGAATTTTATTCGGTATAATCTTATCAAAAACTGATATTTTATCTGTAAACTTGAATAAGAGAGCGTTACCTTCATCATAAACCTCTTTTACTTTACCTGTTCTTATTAATTCCATAACCAAATAGAATTCCACAATATTAAAGGATGTTTATCCCTTAATTTCTATCTCTCAAATTGACAAAGTGCCTGATAACGTTTATAACGGTATATTCATTACCTGTTCTACGCCATGATGGCATAGCCCCGATAGTGTAGCGGCCTATCATACAGGCCTGTCGAGCCTGTGACACGGGTTCAAATCCCGTTCGGGGCGTCATAATAAAATTCCATATCCCTACCCGAAAAAGTGACGATTCCTAATGGGTTTCCTATATACCAAGTGTTTCAATTCTGGAGTGCATGAATGAATTAAGTTTATTACTAGTTTTTTTCAATCTCATCCAATATGTACCCCTCTAAGAACTGTTCGGGCATGATAGCGTTATGATAGTTGATTCCGATTAGCGTTTTCACCAATAGGGTTTGGACGATGTCTCCGATAATTATGTAATGCAATGATTTTTCAAGTTGAACTACTTGTATAGCAGGGGTCATTCCCCCATCTTTAGCATAGGAACTCCAACCAAAAAGTAAGTCCAAGTTATCCTCTTTATAACCCTCCGGCATTGTTCTTGAAATCATCGACAATAGTGATTTGCATAACACAATTGCAGAATCCGGGAAGGTAGTTATCGTCTTATAAAATGCATCGTAGAATAAGTGCTCACTCAAAGCGGCTCTAGTTATGACTCCTGCCCTTAGTGCCTTATCGAAAAGGTCTTTATTTTCCAACCCGAGATATCTCAACCTAACTGAGATTATGCCTCTTAGGATCTCTAAGTCTTTGCTCGTCAGGTTTTTGAAGTAAGTTTTATCTTGTTCAGTCATATTCTCATCGTGCAAACGTTTCATTGTTTCCATGTCAATGACAGAGTTACCGAAGTAAGCTTCATTCTGTCCATACATATTACCGTAGATCAGCCGCTTTATTGTTTCTATGTCAATGGACGAGTTTTCATCCTTATTTAAGGGGTCTAAAAATAATTCAAAACCCTCCCTTTCCAAGTCTTTAAACACATTATTCAATATCTCTGGGTTTTTGGCATTTGTCAAAAACTTAGTGAACATAGCAAGAACCAATTCACTGTCCTGCTTTCTGTTTTTCCCTTTTTTTTCCGTTGTTCTAAGCACATACAAGCCAAAAAAAAGTGACTCGGGGGCAACGTGCTCTGAAACAATCCTACAAACTGTGGACGCGGTATTGCCATAATATTTGGTCAACATAAATTCCTCTATTTTTTCCTTCAGATTCTCATTGATCAGGATCATATAGTATGAGAAATTCCATGGGTCATCTAAGAGATTATACCGAAGCTTCTTAGTAGGATGATTATGGATTTGTTGTGGTCTGTCTGATCCAATATGTCCGTTCTCTTCCAACTCTTTAAGCAGATTGAATGTTGTTCTTTTATCCAAACCGATTTCCGTGGTTATTTCCATCACTGTATCAATTCCCTTTGCTATTGAGAGAATTACCATTGCTAGATTTTTCTTATGATCAATTCTCGGTTTTCTTACCATGAGTTTGTATAGCTATCATAAACTTAAACCTTACTATAATTTCTATTGAAAGTTAAGTAATATTTTTCATTAGCAAATTAATCAATAATTTGCATATGCAGAATTATATTATATTATAGTTTCATTACTATATAATAGAGGTAAGGAAAGTAAATATTATGTTGCACAACTGATGATTTTCTTTCCTGAATTAAAGGTGGTAAAAATATGTCGGAAAATATATCGAAGGTTTACTGGAAACGCAAAATAAACAGGATTCAGGATTCTCTCTATGTGTGTATACCGAAAGAATACGCTGATTCAATGGGGCTTGCCAAGGGAGACATTTTGAATCTGACAATAGATCCTCAGGGTTCTTTGATTATTCGACGGAGGACCCAGCTATGACGGATTCAATCAACTACAATGACCCCCGCCGCCTGTTCCAGCTCTGGAAAGAACTGACCGGGGAGGATTTAATTCCCAATCAAAGAACGATAGAAAAGAAGGAGGCACGGGGAAAATGAAAAAAGAAGAAGAGGTGGTTGTCCTCGCCAATAAGTACAGTTGTACCGGACTTATAAGGTTGTTTCTAAACGCTGAGTCGACCGAACAACAGGCGTTAGCCATAGGATATCGTAAGACAGTTTCTGGGTCCATCATACTAAAAAAGCTGATTGAGGAAATGGAGAGGTGGTGGAAATGAAAGAAAAAAGAGGAAGTGTTCCGCCAGGAGACGACTTCACTATGAATAATACGAACATAGGGATTAACTTTTTTCCTTTGCAGTTTGCCGATCCTAATATACGTCTTCTAAAAGTGAGAGCAAATAGTAAAGAGGCAGTAGAGGGTGGATGGCCAACAATCACGAACTATTCGGCAAGGTCCCCTGAGATACTACAATGGGTAAAAAGGGGCGGAAATTACGGAATCACAAGCCCCAACGGGTTCCTTGCTTTAGTAGATGCTGACATAGTAGAAATTCAGAAAACGCTGGATAATAACCTTCCTATAACATACAGGTGGAGCACTGGAAAGCAGGGACGTTTCCAATATGGGTATTTCATTCAGGATGGTCCTATCGGTTGCATTCCACTGAAAGATGGATCATACATAAAAGGAAAGGGCGGTTACGCACTTGGCCCCGGCTCCGTTCATCCAAATGGCGTGATCTATGGGTCAGTAGAAATCAGGGACGTGCCAATAGCCATTGTTAAAAAGTCTGATCTATTGGCCGTCTCAAAGGATTTTATTGTTGGCAAGGAGACCAGCCCGAATAGGCACAAAGGTGAGATCCCGAAAGGGAGCGGGCAGATTCTCAAGGTCCTTCATGCCTATGGCGTCGATATATCACACTTCATGCAGGCAGGATCTTGGTACAAAGGCACACATCCAGTTCATGGTAGCGAGACAGGAGCGAATTTCGCCATAAATCCGGAAACTGACACATGGCATTGTTTTAGGCATAACACTGGCGGCGGCGTGATCTCACTTATTGCGGTGCTTGATGGAATGATAGAGTGTAAAGACGTGAAGGGGGTGGATTAATGGCAAAACTATCGAAAGACGTAGCAGAACGGGCTAAGAAAAAAGCCAAGGAGATAGGAATAGAGATAAAACAGTTAGACGGCGAAGACTTTCAAAGGATTACCCGAATTAGTCAGGGCCTTAAGCGCTATGCTGAATACTTTAATCCCCGCAAAACCAGCATAAGCGCAGACAAACTTTCTGGCTGGCTAAGATTCCTTGCCATGAATGCGCCGGGGGCGAAAATTGACCGTTTAACATTATTTTCGTTCGATAAATTTTTCAGACAGGATGGTGAGGTGAGAATAGCCATGGAGCTTGAAAAAGTCAGGGAGGTTATGTTGAAGCGATCAAAGATCATACACACATCATATGATGATACCGTTAAAACTAAAATTAGCAAACTTCAGAAAGACCTTGAAGAATCGACAGACAAAGAGAAATCAAAAGAGATTGTGCAGGAGATAAAGCAACTTGAGGAATTTCTCGCACTTCCTGGGGATCTGGAGATTCGTACTTCCTCAATTGATGAGATATCCAACAGGTTAAAGGCCAGAAACATAAAGTCGCCCGGCGAACTGAATCAACCTCCTGACGGTGGCTTATTCCGGATGGCGCTGAATGATTGCACTATTGAGGGTAGATGGGACGGCAGCAAGATGAATGTAACATCAGACCCTTACAGATCGGAACATTTCCTGACCTATGCGCTAAATGTGAATTTAAAAAACCCTGACATAGTGGTGCAGGCCAGGGAATGGTGGAATTTCTCAATGCAGGCAATGGGCGCTGATGGTGCCATGAAATTCTACCAGATGATCGGCTACCTCCTTGTCACGAAGTACCCATTGCCCACTGAACGAACAATTCTGGTTTTGATTGGCGATTCAGGGAGCGGGAAGGGCACACATCTTGCAGCGGTCCAGGGGATTTTGACATTCGACACCTTAACGTTATTCGCAAAGGCAGGGCCGCACAAGCTGGCAGACACAAGGGAACATTTTTCAAAGCAGAACCTGCAAAACAAGCTTGCACTAATTGACGGCGACATGAATCACATAAGGATCCATGATTTTTCAGCAGTAAATGATTTGTTCGGCGGAGAGCCATCAGAAATGGAGCGGAAATTCAAGGATCCCACGGTTGAAAGACCCATATTCAAGGGACTATGGGCGAGTGCTCCGCCCTTATTCAGGATCACACAGGCAGGAGGGGCATGGCGTAGGCTCTTACTGATAATACTGAACCGGGCATCGAAGCCGGATAATTCCCTGAAGCCAAAGATGCTCAATATGCTGGACGGATTCTTCCTCAACGGACTGATTGGATTGTCCTATCTTGTGTCGCAGGGATGGACGTTCACAGGTGAGCAGGATAACGATACTGTTGAGAAACTCTGGAACTTTCAAGCCGATTCTGTACAGGTATGGGCGCAGAATCTGATGCCTGAGCCCGACAAGATAGAGGCAAAGCAGGAAGTCAGAGGCGGAACTCTGGACGTCGGGTCATCTGAAAAAGTCATGGTAGAGAATTTTTCAGCGATCATGGTTGTCGATGAACTCTATCAGCAATATGAAGCATGGTGCAAGAAAAAGCAGGTAGAACCCGTGAAACCCAAGACGCTCTCATCATGGCTGGGGCGCCATGATTACATTATCAAGAGAAAAGTCGTGGAGGAAGGTCCATTCAAGGGCGAAAGAAAGTATATCACGTATGCGTCATGGGATGGCACTTATGAACAATCCGGAAATTCAAAAATGAATCGGACACGGGATCAATTCACATGGGAAGCCTATTTTTCTAAGGCTCCGCTGTCATCAGACATAATGTCCGATTCATTTGGGCAAATCCCCCCGCATGAGAAAGAAAAAAAAAGTGGAAAATATGATCATGTATATAGGTTGCCCCAACGGATCGGACACGAGTCCGAACCGTTCCCGGAACCCCGCAATTCTGGCTTAGCGGATGACATAACCCCGTGTCCGATTCAGAATCAAGATTCGATGTCTCCTAAACTTCAACCGAGGGAAGGTAAGGACAGCGATATTCAGAAATCGCAACCTGACCCAACAAATTCCGAAGCCCAGAAACACCTCTCGAAGAAAACTCACATGATAGAGAGCACCCATGCCTCCGGATTGCATGAGGAATCTTCAAAATCCGATGTGCAAAACCAAAGTGCAATAACTGAGGACGAAGGAAAGAAAATTATACAGTCGCTTCTGAATTCAGGTATACCTGTGTTGGTTAAGGATTCAGGAAAATCCGTCTATAATGAGACCTTCAAGATCGCAATACCAAAGGCTCACTATGACAAACATAAGGAAAGTCTAGAAACCAAAATGAGGGAACTATATTTTACAAGGATAAACAAAGGAGAAATGGGGACAGTCTTTTTCACTATACAATTAAGGGGGGATGAAAAGAAATGATCCCATCTCAATCTCTTAACAAAATGATCGGATCCTTGGCTAATATTGACATTGCAGAGGTATGCAGAAAATTGCTTATCATAATGGCTAAAATGGAGTTCCAGCAGCAGAACACAGGTGCCATTGGATATCTGTTCTTTACAAGGGAGGTAACAGCATGACCATTCCCCGAGCTTCGGATGCCCAGAAACGGGCAATAAAGAACCTCATGTTCAGCTCCCAGAATATTCAGTATGTCCTTGACTTCATGCTTTCACACGGCAAGCGCTACATTAATGAACTGAGTATAGGCGAAGCGAAAACCCTGATAGGTGTGCTCGTAGACAATGGGAGGTCATACCCATGATACCTAGATCAGAGATATTGAAATTCAAAGGATGCGAAGTCCGGGCAGAATACATAACACGCAACGGATCGCTGCTTATCCGTATCGGAACTGTTGAAAGTATCGGTTTGAAGAACATGTACATTGCAACATCAACGGTTTCAGGTAATGTTTATCATGTACCATTGGAGAAGATCAGATCCGTCAATGACCTGAATACAGGAATCACAGTCCATAATTTTATAGGACGGACAGGGAAGGTCTTAAAATTCCAAAAAAAGGAAGTGATAGAGTGAGCATGAAAGAGA
This sequence comes from Thermoplasmata archaeon, assembly GCA_021809755.1. GTDB lineage: Archaea > Thermoplasmatota > Thermoplasmata > Thermoplasmatales > Thermoplasmataceae. The sequence goes on along the minus strand of JAJZJZ010000011.1, from coordinate 25,771 downwards.
AAGCATTCAGGAAGTTAGCAAGCCTTATTCCCGAATGCCTTGAGGCAAGGCTAAAAGCCCGGAAAGATAGAACAACGAAGGTGTTGAAAGAATGATTGGCAAAGGATCAACATGCGGCATATGCCATAAACCAATTGATATCTGCGATATCGAGGCAGAATATGATTCAGACCTGAAATCTGAAGTCCGCTTTGACTGCGCATATAGGGAAATGGAACGCTTAATGGCGGCGGTGTTGAAGGAATGATAACAACTGATAGGAAAGAGACTAGGAAAAAGGATAAGAAGGGACCAGAAGGTACAAGGAATTACAGCAGCCCGGAACCCCTTAATACATCGCACATAGGTAAATCTGTAACCGTAACGATGATAAATAACCGGGTAGAATCTGGAAGGCTCACGGCACTCGGAGCTTATATGATCTCAATGGAACTCAGCAACAAAAAAGAACTGATCATCAACAAGGGATCGATCATAACGGTGAGTATCCTATGATCTCACATGGATTGAAAACGGTAAGGTGATAACATTACTGATACCTCTTCATTTTTAACAGCACGGATAAACGGAACAAAATCAATCGAATTCAACACAGATCCTGAAGCGTTATCATACAAAACCATGAAATACTGTTCAAGATATAAAATATGTTCTGCTCCTAAGTGCCCATTAGATATTCGGATCGATAGGAGAACAGAGGTTCATAATGAACCAAAATGCCAAATAGCAAAGGCTACCCGTCATAAATACTGGGAATCCATGCCCTTTGATGTGAAATCACTGCTTCCATATCAGGGATATTTCAAAACTGAACTTGCAAGAATGAATGCAGCCAAGGAGAGATGGGAATTACTACCTGAGAGTGAGAAGGAGGAGATCAGGGAGCGAATGAGAAATTTCAGGCGGTAGAAAGGTATTAAATGGAGGGTAATATAAAAGGGTTCATTATGAATGTAAAGCATAAAGAACCCTGATATTTCGACTCCGCTTTGACTCCATGTGTAATTAAGCAAAGCGTAATTTGGATAAGGCATGGTCAGCAATTCGAATTCTGAAAAATTGATGTATTTAACGAGAATTTTATAACGAAAGACTACCGTCATATGTTCTTCATAAAATAATATATACTGGCGGTTGATTAATATAAATATGAAATGGTCAATTAATTCAATAGTTGTGAGCATTGCATTATTGATTCTTCTTTCTCCCATATCTGTTGCAGGTATGCATATGAACATCGGAAATAATATTAATAACAATACACAAGTAAATAACAGCGCAATGTCACAAAGGGGAGTGAAATCTTATCTCCCTTCATCCAATTTATATTATGTAGAATTTACAGTTACAGGTCTTCCATCCCCCATTAGCAGTGGTGGAGGAGTGGATTGGGGTATTACACTAAATGGAGTATTTAATTCAACTATTGGAACTACAATAAGTTTCGAAAGACTGTTACCTGGAACCTATCACTACACAGTAAGTAATATTTCTGGATTCTATGCAAGTCCCCCAAGTGGCGAAATTGAGTTAAGTTCAAACATCACTATAAGTATAACTTTTAATTCATTATGGGGATCTGCTGGCTTTATTGAAACAGGTCTTCCATCCCCCATTAGCAGTGGTGGAGGAGTGGATTGGGGTATTACACTAAATGGAGTATTTAAGTCAACTATTGGAACTACAATAAGTTTCGAAAGACTGTTACCTGGAACCTATCACTACACAGTAAGTAATATTTCTGGATTCTATGCAAGTCCCCCAAGTGGTAACTTTACAATCAGTAATCAGTCCCAGTCTGGAAAATCTAGTTTTGGGGCAACCATAGTCTTCACACCCATTATCCAAAGCGTGTCTTTTATTGAAAGCGGGCTTCCATCAAATACGGAGTGGGGTATTACTTTAAATGGAACCTTTATTGAAAGTACAAATAGTGTTATAAGTTTTCATTTAATGCCAGGAACATATAACTACTCCATCCAAGACCCTTCAGCGTACATGTCAAATATCTCAACGGGTAGATTGTTAGTCGAATATTCGTATATTTCTGTGTCTCTTAAATTTAACGCATCTTCAAATCCCTCATCTTTGCCATCAACTCATAGCATTTCAATAGAGACCAATAATTTTCCAGTATATGCCTATTCATATAATAATAACGAATTTTCATTCACAGTGGTTTGGGCAATAGAGATTAATAATCTCATCTTCTCCAGTTATAGTTCTAGTATGGTGATACAGCTTGCAAATGGCTTATACAATATAAGATTTTTTACGAGCATGCCTGGATACACTATTAATCAGACTCCGGCTTCTCACAATATTACAGTTAACAATGAGTCGCAAACAGTCGAGTTATATGCTATAGAGCAAATTGGCTATACAGTTACAATTAACGCAGAAAATTTCCCTTTGTTTAGTTATAACTACGACGGAAACTCCTTTCAATTTACCGTAGTATGGGCAGTGGAAATTAATGGAATAATATATTTTTCTTATTCAACTTCTCAGACCATTACTTTATATAACGGTTCTTATGCATTTGGATTAGCTTTAAATTGGCCAGGTTTCTACATTTTGGAATATCCAAATATGCCTACCATGTTAGTACAGGGACGCCCAATTACAGTTACTTTAACCGCCTATCCTTTTAATCAAGGAAGTTTTACTGAATCGGGTCTGTCATCGGGAACATCATGGTCAGTAACATTTAACGGTTCAAAACAGTCTTCCACAACAAGCACAATAACATTCACTGAACCCAATGGAACCTACTCATATACAGTATCATCAGTGGCAGGTTATACCGTCTCACCATCATCCGGAAAGATAAACATTAATGGGAGCAATGTACTGGTTTCAATAATATTCACTCCAATAAAAACTACCCCTTCCAAATATACCATAACATTCACTGAATCAGGTCTGTCATCGGGAACATCATGGTCAGTAACATTTAACGGTTCAAAACAGTCTTCCACAACAAGCACAATAACATTCACTGAACCCAATGGAACCTACTCATATACAGTATCATCAGTGGCAGGTTATACCGTCTCACCATCATCCGGTTCAATAGTGGTAAGTGGAAGCAATATTTCTAAAACCATAACTTATACTACGGTATCCTCCAGCCAAACTCCACTATCTGGAACTCCTAACATAGAAATATATGGCATAATAGGTGCGGTGGTTACCATTGCAGCTATAGGAGTTGCTTTTGCACTGATAAGGAAGAGAAACTAAACTCTTCCATCACATTTTCGTAACACTGATCGTATAGGAGCAAAGCCTATTTAACTGAACAAAGTGAATGCTTTCTATGCATTTGATTATATAATCAGAGACATACCTATCTTTTACCAATAGCTATGTGTTTTATTCACACTATATTAGTATTGAAATTTTAAGGAATTTCTCTTTATATAACGGCATACCGCATGTTAGAATTTAATAATAATGGTTCATGGCACTTTTGTATGGGTCATCATAGCGAGAATCGGACAAAAGCAAATTAAATTGCTAATTTTCCCTCACATTAATGATCTCACCATGAAAAATAAAAATATTCTCTTGGAACAACATATAACCCACTCAATAATAGAATTAGCGATTCATTAACAACATTAAAGTCCAAAGAACCAAATTTATTATAAGCTCAAATTGATCACATTTATAGTCATTGAAATTGAATTCAGTTGAATATTATGAAAATATATTGAATGCTATTAAACGTAATATCTTTTGAGACACATATAAAAAGGATTCAGACGAGGAATAAATTTTAAGGTATGGCTAAATATCATTTTAATGGGTGTTGTTAAAAAATATGGCATATAAATCTGAAAGCATCGCTAACATTTTAAAAAGGCTAAACACACAATACTTCTTGCCTGCAATTCAGAGGCAATTCGTTTGGAAACAAGAAAAAATAATTTCTCTGTTTGACTCTATGCTCCGTGGATATCCAATCAGTTCTTTCCTATTCTGGGAACTTGATGATAAGAATAAATCCACTTGGGATGCCTATAAATTTCTGGATAACGGATCCGATGCTGAAATTAGGAATGATCCAGCCAGTGCTGATGGCGTCCATAAAATGACATTGATTCTGGACGGGCAGCAAAGATTGACATCAATTCTGATAGGACTTAAAGGTACTTATGAAAAGAAACAGAAGTACAAAAGGTGGGATGATCCTGCTGCTTGGACGAAGCAGAGACTCTATTTTGAATTGTTAAAAGATCCGAACATAGAGGAAACCGGACTCTCTGAAACACATTATGGGTTGAAATTTTTCGATAGGCAACCTTCAAATTCCACTGAAGAGAGCTTGTTCAGAATTGGAAAAATTTTAGATTTCGACAATGAAGACAGGTTTTATGCTTTTCGTGATAAGGAAAAGGATAACCTACCTGACAGCATTACAAAAAAACAAATATCAATTTTTGAAAGGAATCTTGAAAGGCTTTACAGGGCTGTTTGGAAAGATGATGTAATTTCATACTATACCGAAGTGGATCAGGAGTATGATAGAGTTCTAGATATATTCGTCCGTGCAAACGAAGGGGGCACGAAGTTGAGCAAATCTGACCTCTTGCTTTCCATGATAACTGCGAGTTGGGATGAAATGAATGCTCGTGATGAGATTTATAATTTCGTTCGTCACTTGAATGAAGATCTCAGCGGACGGAACAATTTCGACAAAGATTTTGTAATGAAGTCCTGTTTAGTGCTATTAGATCTTCCTGTTGCGTACAAAGTGCAAAATTTTACACCAAAAAATCTGACCTTAATAAAAGAAAAGTGGAATTCAATAAAGACAGCAATAGAGAAGGGAGTGGAAGCCTCCAATTACTATGGAATTGACAGCGATAATTTGACTTCTACAAACGCTTTGATACCTGTCTGTTATTATTTATTCAAGAACCCTGAGGTTAAGCTTACAGGAGACAGCTCTTTCGATGTCAAAAACTCAAGAAATGTGAGGAATTGGCTAATAGCATCATTACTAAATGGGGTTTTTGGGGGCTCTTCTGATTCAATGCTCACCAATATCAGAAATGCATTGAAAAGCTATTCTGACGCCACTAATTTCCCAACTTTAGAAATAAGCAAAGTGATAGAGAAAGCTGGAAGGACTGCATCATTTGACGATAATGCCATCGCAGACTACCTGTCAAACCAATATAGCGGTCAACAAACATTTCTGGCACTTTCTGTCCTCTACAGGGATTATAACTGGGGAGCATTCAAATCGCATCAGGACCACATATTTCCTAGAAGCATCTTGAATAAAAAGAACCTATGGAAGTATGACCTGACTGATGACCAAATAAATAAGTGTATAGGGATGAAAGACAGTATAGCAAACCTTGAGCTTCTTTCAGCAGAAGAGAACGAAGAAAAGCATGCTAAAACACTAGATAAATGGCTCGCGACCCGCGATGAAGCTTTCAAAGCCAAGCACTTGATCCCCGATGACCCTAGATTATGGAAAATTGAGAAATTCCAAGAATTTGTTCAAGCAAGGGAGAAATTGATCAGAGAACGTCTGATGGCACTTTTCAAGGAGTAGATCACGTAAAGACTCCCGACATTTTTATTGAACTGAACCCGTATTGTTTTATAATATATATAGACTCAAATTCATGGACATTGTCATAATTTAGTTGATTTCTTCACAATTGATTGCACCACACCGAAAACATGTAAATATCATGGAAACATTGGTCAACATGCGACTGAGGAAGGCACCTTACAGTGAATTCAAAAGAATATCATCATCACTTGATGACTTCTCATCATTGGATGCTTCTTCTTCATTATATATTAACAGAATGCCGCATATGGAATTGGAACTTAAAGAAAATGATCTCATAAGTTTTATCAATCCAAAATGTCCACAGTGCGGTTCACATAATGTGGTGAAGAATTGTTCATGTTAAGGAACAATGGAAAACGGCATGGTATTCAGGATTCAGAGATATATCTGCACTAACTGCAGATATACATTTGTTGCAAGACCACCCAATTATGGTTATGGAAAACACTTTCCCAATGAGATCAAAGATAAGAGTGTGCCTCGATCGTGAATATTATCCTTGAAATTATTCAACGTATGTATAGGGAAGATATCATAATAGCAGGATTCCTTGATTTCATCAGAAAAAATAGAAGGAAAGTGTTTCTATATTTTAAGCCAAATGTGGAAAAGACCGCACACAAAGTACAACAGCATTTCTCCATACAGTCATGGCTCTTCAAACATCGGTTCAAGACAAAAGAGGGATTATTGAATAGATCATTCTGGTATCATAACTATTTATCAACTGGAATGTGACAATGTCCTCCCTACCTATCCTTTGGGTTTTGATGACGGAAAGTTGATATATACACATGTTATTAAAATCCATGCAATGGGCAAAAAGGACGAAGTTTCTGGTAATAGGTATTGTTCTACTTTTTGTGTCAGTATCCTTATCCGTTGCCGGAATTCATGCTAATACGGGCAGGAACTTTAACAATAGTTCAGTAATGAGCTTCTTTCCTGCAGTTGTTAATAGTAGAATTAATTCTTTTTCCATTAATTCAATTAGCACATACGAAGTGACATTTTCTGAATCCGGATTGCTGTCAAATAATGGTGTTGGTGTTGTTCCATGGTCAGTTACTATAGACGGGGAAACTTTATGGTCTACAACTCAAACAATAATATTCCACGTCCCAAACGGAACATATCATTACCAAGTTAGTAAGACAGCTAGTGCTGCGGGATACACCCCGAATCCTGAAAGTGGTAACATTACTGTAGATGGATATGACAAAGGAGTATTTATTAACTATAACACATACGAAGTGACATTTTCTGAATCCGGATTGCTGTCAAATAATGGTGTTGGTGTTGTTCCATGGTCAGTTACTATAGACGGGGAAACTTTATGGTCTACAACTCAAACAATAATATTCCACGTCCCAAACGGAACATATCATTACCAAGTTAGTAAGACAGCTAGTGCTGCGGGATACACCCCGAATCCTGAAAGTGGTAACATTACTGTAGATGGATATGACAAAGGAGTTTCAATAACTTATACAGAAAACGGCAACGCAAAGGGATTTGGTAATGGGAAATACAATGTTTCCGTTACGCTTAGCACAGATAATTTCATTACTAACGCAAATGGTATAACAGTCCTTATTCTTACTAACCAATATAATACATATTTAAAAGATATATCTTCAGGAATTACTACAATCTCTGGTGTACTGAATGGCACTTATCTTTTGTATGTGGGATATGGCACCTCCGGCATTAATTACTGCTTACCAATTCAATCGATAGGCTATTCCCAAATACCTGAACCACAAGTGGTAATTGTTAATGGGAGTAGTGTTTCTGTGTTAGCTAACTTCACACAACTCTCAGTTTCCGTTACGCTTAGCACAGATAATTTCATTACTAACGCAAATGGTATAACAGTCCTTATTCTTACTAACCAATATAATACATATTTAAAAGATATATCTTCAGGAATTACTACAATCTCTGGTGTACTGAATGGCACTTATCTTTTGTATGTGGGATATGGCACCTCCGGCATTAATTACTGCTTACCAATTCAATCGATAGGCTATTCCCAAATACCTGAACCACAAGTGGTAATTGTTAATGGGAGTAGTGTTTCTGTGTTAGCTAACTTCTCCAAAATAGAGATTTCGAAATACAATATCACATTCACAGAATCAGGTCTTTCATCTGGCACATCATGGTCTGTAACTCTCAATGGATCAACTGAATCATCCACAACAAGCACAATAACATTCACAGAACTCAATGGAACATACCAATACACAGTCTTATCAGTGGCAGGTTATACCGTATCTCCATTCTCCGGAAGCATAACGGTAAGCGGAGGCAATGTTCCTGCATCCATAATATTCACATCTGTTAAAAACAAGGTCAGTAAATACGCAATAACATTCACAGAATCAGGTCTTTCATCTGGCACATCATGGTCTGTAACTCTCAATGGATCAACTGAATCATCCACAACAAGCACAATAACATTCACAGAACTCAATGGAACATACTCATACACAGTAAGCAATGTATCTGGATATTCAGTTTTACCATCATCCGGTTCAATAAAGGTAAGTGGAAGCAATGTTTCAGTAAGCATAACATATAATCCAACATCTCCCAGCAAAACTCCGTCGTCAGGAATGTCTAACATAGAAATATATGTCATAATAGGTGCGGTTGTTGCCATTGCAGTCGTTGGTTCTGCAATTGCACTTATAAGGAAGAGAAAATAGTCTCTTCCATCACATTTTCGAAAAACAGCTCCTATACGGGAAAGTCTGCTTCATGGAAAGAACGTGTATCCATTTAATTAAATAATCGGATACCTACCTATCCTTTGTCTTTAGCTTTTTTGAGTAGGATCCAAAGTCTCTATTCTGAATTTCTTGAAGCACCCCATGTGCATACACTTATATATTATATAAGAATATATACCATGATGGAAAACAAGTCAATAGTGCACTATCCAAGATTAGATACTGTCCTTATGGTGGAGGATACTCTAAGAAAAGCAGAAGAATATCCATCAAAGAGGCAGCTGTGGCTTGCCTTGGAGAAGAAAGTGATGTACCAAACATTCAGCCTAATCATTTCATATCTCGAAGATTCAGGGAAAATTGTCCAGCGTAATGGTAAGATAATATGGGTGTGGAATCCTGAACTGGTAAGCAAGTACAGTAACAGCAAGCTGATGCTGAAATAGTGATTGACAAGAAAATCACAGTGGTATTTGCAGATGAAGAGATCCAAGAAGCCTATTTCAGGATGAAGACTGAAAATCCATCACTTTGCAAATTCCTGGAACAAGCGACGGACGACCTCAAGCAAAACCCTTTCTGTGGTATTCAGATACCAAAACGGCAAATACCGAAAACCTACGTGAGCAAGTATGAGATCAACAACCTGTGGAAATACAACTTACCCAACGCCTAAAGGTTAGTTTATTCAGTTGCCGGGAGCGAAATGGAGATAATTGCAATTCTGCTGGAGTGGTTTCCACACAAGGAATATGATAAGAGATTCAATTATTGAATTCTGCTTTCGTGGGGAGAGCCGCACTACAGACTCTCCGCATGTCTGACAGAATAGCTCTATTGTTTTGTGGAAGCTTGTATCGTCAAAGACTAATATACGGATAAATTGTCAGACATGTTAAAATTGGGGGAATTGATTTTGAATTATGAAACAACAAAACACAACCCCCCAAATAAGGAATGCAAGGACAGCAAAAAAGTTTTTCGTGTCTTCCCTGAAATCTGTATTTCCTGATGATAGTCCTCAGTGCAGGTATTCTTCAGGAGATATTGTGAGGGTAATAAGGAATGCAATATCTCTCAATGAGTATATTGAAACCTATGTGAGGAACAACACATCTGTGCGAACACCTTCCGGAGATACCGTATTCAGATGGATAAGAGATATTGGAACGGAATCGGGATCACACCGGAGAAAGGGATCACAACCCGGTCAAAGAACATCCAGTCACCATGGAACAGATACAATCAAAGATCTCATCGGATCTCACCATAAGGATTGCCATTGCAAACGGTTCATTCTCGAATCCGGTGAATGTTGCAATCGACGAGCATGATGAGCCGTATTACGGCATGGACAACCGGTATCTGATCAATGCACCCTTCCATAAGTTTCGGGGTACAGACAAAGCATACAGATTCGCCACTGTGGATTCTGTCAAGAATGGGGAGAGATTCACGTTATCCGTCATGAAGAAGGATCCGCTGGACGGAATAGACAATGCAATGGAAGTTGATCTTCTCCTGAAACATGCTATGTCGCTTGGAATTGCCATAAATATCGTCTTGATGGATCGAGGATATCTTGACGTGGGTGTCATGAAAACGGTGGAATTACTCAATCTGAAATACATAATACTTGCAAAGGACAATCTGAAGGTTCTGAGATTCAAAGAGATGGAGATGAAATATTCAACCACAGGATTCTCATATCTGATTCTGAACGATATCATATCATCGGGCAGTGAATCAATAGAAACGAAATTTGTCCATGTGATCTATTATCCTCACAGAAAGAAGCATGATTTCTCCTTTTACACCAATGCAGATGTTACAGAACAGAATGTAAAGAGACTGGCTGAAACTTACAGAGAAAGATGGGGTATTGAGAACGGATATCTTGAAAAGAAGGAAGTGAAAGCGAGAACACATTCACCTGATATGGGGGTGAGGTATTTCCTCTTCTTTTTCTCTGTGTTGATTTACAACATATGGATACTCCTGAACCTTCTGAGAAGAATAGCGGGGTATAAATGGATCACGCTCATGGACTTTATCATAGCCATGAGCAGAGGGAGGTGGCTTAGTATTATAAGCGACCATGGATGATTCACCGCCGGAAGAAATAAGAAATTACCGATAATCACATGCATGGGAACAGCTTTAGCTATGCTGCTAAAGCTTGTCATCAATAATAATCGGACAAAATAAGCTCATTCATGTCGTCCACCTCACTACAGTCATGGCAATTCATGCATCAAACAAGTATGAGATCGAGGCGTTTTCCCATGAAAACGCCGTATTGCATTACCAGCTTTTGACACATGCGGAGAGCCTGTTCATGAGCTTCATGAATATTCTCTTCTCTTTGTTCTGATCCTTTCCAATACGTTTTAACATGGAAGAAAGTGATTTTGGTGATATTTCATGAATCGTTTTAGATAGCCATGTTTTCTCCACCCATGATTTCACAGATTTCAGAGGAAGCGGATCGATTAACCTGTTAAAAGACAATGCAAGTATCTTCCCAAGATCATCCGGATATTCTTCCCTTAATACGGAGATTACATCATCCATAAGTGCCCATGCAAGTTCCAGGTTGCCAATCTCATATATGCCGCGAATTGCAACGATCTCTCTTACTTTTTTTGGATGATTTATATCGTTGTTAATGACCTTTCCGACGTATGTGGATACCTTGTGCCTTTTCTTATGATTAGAATCCCAGACCATTGAGCTTTCATATACATATTCATATTTTCCGATTCTCTTTATTTCTCTTGTCATGCTCGATATATAGGGGCACATACAAACAGATAGATCTTTAGGTTAAAACTAAATAATAGTTCAATTGTTCCCAAAATAAGCTCTGTGTTTAGGATGCAATAAGAAATGCACCTTCAAGGCACATGGATTCAACCTCGTGGAGAATAGCCGGCAACCCATACAATCTATGGACATTCCTCACCAAAAGCGAGGCAATATTCACTGTGAAAAAGAGCAATGGTCATGAAGTACCATTGGAGATTCTAGACGATCACAAAGGTATGGATATACACGACAGACATTCCGCATTTGAAAAGTTTGCATCCAAATCGAAAAACGATCAGCAATATTGCTGGTCACATATCATATGTGATGGAAAGGAACTTGAAGATTTCTACGGAGAAGAGGGTGGAAGAATAAAGAGATCCCTTCAAACAATATTCCATGAGGCAAAGGAATATCATGGTCATGGTACCATGAAGGATGTGGAGAAGCTTCATCACGATCTCACATTCCTTCTTACTTCCCATTATGAGAATAAGAGATCACAAAGATTTGTGGAAAATCTCCTGAAACGAAAGAAAGAGTGGCTGTTACAGTTTGTCATGAATCCTGATGTTGAATCTACGAACAATAGGGCAGAAAGAGGTCTCAGACCATCTGTGATTTACAGGAAGGTATCAGGAGGATCACGATCTGAACGTGGTGCTGAAATATATACGAGAATATTCTCAATATATTATACATCAAAATTAAGAGGGAATAATTTCATCGCAGATACCCCGTCAGTTATGAAAAGAAAAGCCAGACCGGGATAATTGATCAGGAACATCAGACTGACCAGTTACGTTAGGTTCAATTCTTTATATGAATTCTAGTTATAATCCGCTACCTTATCTCATCGAATAATATAGTATTCTTAGCTGTTATTGAAAACTGAGTGTAGTTGTTGCGAATGCGGTATAATTTAATCGTAAATGTGCAAATTATTAATTAGAACTTAATCGTATCTTATTAATACATTAGAATTTAGAGGGTGTTTGTCATCACACTTATGAACTTAAGCGAAAAAAATGATGGAAACTATGAGAAATGCAGTAATTTGTCGGCAATAACACTTAATAAAAAGCCATCCTTCCAAAATGGAGGATTGACCGAAAGGTCAATGACATATTATGAACTCAAAAAGACTTCTCTCTTAAATGAAATAGATGTCAAGCTCTCGGCTGAGGAAGTTGAGTTGGCCAAAAATTTGACAATGCTGTTCCACGTCAATGTGATAGATGATCATATCACAGTTGAAGAGGAAAAGCCAGGTAAGGCAAGCAGAATATTCAATATATACATCAGGCAGAGTGGCAACGGTGAATTCAGATTATGGTGCGAGTATGACAATTCATATGAGTGCTGGCATGTTAAAACTGCCTGGACCTATCCTCATGTTCAGAAGATGATGATGCATTACAAGGATAAGACAAAACCCTGTGGACACTGCAAAACAGTTAATGATTCAGATGCTTTGTTTTGCAAGAGATGTGGGGTGAAGTTGGAGTGAAAATAGAATTTGAAGATATTAATATTGACGATAAATTTTTGGCTCATCACACTTTTTTCTACCATGAATAAACTTATGAGAATTAGCGTATAAGTTTTTTGACTTTAAAGGGAGTGAGATTTGTTTAGACTTATTTCTTATGAATACTCCTTTTAGAACTTCCACGACCACCTCTCTAAGGCTTTTTTGGCCAGCATATTACTTCGTTCTTCTATTTTACCAAAATCCCATGCATCAAGACTTGTCAGATCACTCGTAGTTGCAAATTCAGAATTGGAGTAATCATTCTTTTTCACCTCGAATAGTTTATTTGAATCACGTATATTCCACTCTCCTTTCATTATAGTTAAATTGCCGATCCTGTTCAGGTTTTCTTCCCACATTAACCGAATTTCTTCCTCGTTTTTACCTGTTCTCTGAAATAAATAGTGATACCATTCGTTGCTTAATTTTTGAGGCATTATGTGTTCTGTCTCGATTATATTGAGGTCTGGAATTGTCTCCCCAGTAGGAGCTGATAATTGCCAGAGTATGTACTTGGTTCTTAATTCCGATGATTTGAAGGGTTTAGTCTTGAAACTCGTTTCAAAAGTGATATTATCAGCTCCAGTCTTGAGTTCCTTTGTAAATCTTTCTCTGACTAGACTTATAGATTGAACAATGTCGTCGGGTTTGATATCATTCGAGAGATCATTATAAATCTGGTCAAGTGCTGCCGTAGCTTTTCCACAGATTCCCCATCTAATATGGAACGTTTCTATCAAACGCATGATTTCAATAATTTGCTTTTTTTGGATTTTGCCGTCTTCAAAGAGAGAAAATAGTTTCATTAGTAAGGTGTAGCTGGGTCCAACTTGAACCATTGCAAGATGCGAAAGCGCCAAATTTATTTCTGGACTACTGAACCCCCTTTCAATTATCTTCTTGTAGATGGAAGCTTTGGAGTTGATATCTTTCACAAAATCAACAGTCTGATCAACTGTAAAATCCTGCACCTTTGCCTTAGTTGTTTCATATAGCTTAGTTTCGGCAATCTTTCCCTGATATCTAGACATCGTGTAGCGTCTAAGGAACTTCACATGCTCGTTACTTCCTATTTTCTGGTACATTTCGTTCCAATTCTGGATAGTCTGGTCAATTGTTTCTTCTTGCGCGTTAAGAGATTTTAATCGCATCAGGATAAAATTTTTAATAAGATCTAAAGCAGACAACTCTAAACCACGGTCATTCAAGGTTTCGAATAATCTAAAGGCATTGAAGTGGCTCTTAGCATTTATGTGAATGATGTGTACCTTGTCAAGTAAAGTATCTAAGAGTGTGGAATCACAAGCATTTTTTTTGAAGAAGCTATAGCATTCAGTAATCAGATTTTCTTGAGTATTATCCTCGTGCTTTAATATTCTGATGAATGTGTTGTTGTCTTGATCTATAAGGGCAAGCTTTGGTATTAATTTCTCCATTTTCCCATCTAATTCTCTAGAAAATAGGAATGTTTTATTAATGTGATCAGCAAATGATGTATTATCTTTCTCATTTTCTGAGTCCCTTATTGCAGAAAACCAGATTAGTAACGTTGCCAGCCTTTGCTGCCCATCTACAACCTCATAATAATTTACTCCCGGTCTGTGCTCCTCTGGCACTAAGACAATAGATCCCAGAAAGAGGTCTTGATTTGCTGTTAGACCTTTAACATCATCGATTAAATCCTGCCATTGTTCCTCTTGCCATGCATACGGTCTCTGATAAAATGGAACTTTATAGGCTTCTTGGGCTGGCTCCAGCAACTTTCTAACGCTCATATCGACAGGATCTATAAATGACATAATTTACACCTTGGAATGCTAACGTGCCTTCCACTATGTAGTACAGTTAAAGGATATGTATAGTTTTTTGCCTATTCAGCGAATCTTAATAGACATTAAGTGGAGTACGACTTTTCACTTAACAGCTCTTTTTTGGAAGAATTAATTGTAATATTGACAATTGGTGCAAAATTCGTCCCGTCCATAGAGCGTTTTTATTATTTTGTCCATAATTGGTTTCAACGGATTAGCGTATTTAATCATAAAAGCATGAGATGTGGGCTAATAGAAGCCGTTTATCTATGTTCTACAAGTTTCTGGATGAAAATATAAGTTAAAAATTAATCTTTTTTCATCAAAATGATATACTCCTTAGTCATTGTATCATCAAGCTTTCCCACCTTATTAGAAGGACTGTTCTTGGATGGCATTCTCTTGTTTGGTATTCCCCGTGTAAAAGTCTCAAAATGCTTGAACCCATTGCTTTCAAAGAAACATACTATTGATTTGTCAGTTGGAAGTAAAACACCTGCTACCTTCCTATTGGCTACAACATAGCAAGCATAACCATCCTTCTTGATTATGGATGAAACATTATTAATCGAATTTCTAAGGTCTGAGTAGAACGAGTAAACCTCTAAAGACCTTTTGTGATTGATTTCATCCACTTCCCTTATGCTTTCATCAAGTTCATCACATCCGAATATGATTGGTTCTGATTTCTTTCCACCCATCGAAACAGAATCTACATTACTCCTTAAAATTCCCAACCACTCCGATGAAAGTTTTGAATACTGGCCATATGCAACTGTAGTGTGAGAATCTCCATAGGGTGGGGATGTTATAACTATATCTACTGAATCTTCTCTTAATATATTTCTTGGAATTTGATTTACAGTATTGGCAAGATAGATCTTAGATGATGGTTTGTACTTTAGTTCGGTCATCTTCTTATGATATGCCTCATAACCTTTGAAATTCCTAAACAATTTCTCTTTCATTATGGCAAATGCGTCAGGGTTATGCGTTTTTAGTTTTCCCTCATTGTATCTGTATAACTTGAACTCACTCTTTCTTGTGTTTGAACTTTCTCGTATTGTTTCACTGGCCGTAACCTCAAAGAATTTCCTGATCTTAGGGTCCTTGATTTTGCTGATATATCTAAGGATTAAACCTATACTTTTTATTACATTTGGTTTAAACCAGAATTCTAGATTTTCCTTGACTATTAACTTAGGCTTTCCTTTAGGAATCATCGTAAATTCCACGAAACGGTCTATCTCATTGTTTAGTGCATTAGGATCAATACCATATTCAGTTTTTGCCTCTGAAATCAATTTAGCCAATGGGTTTATATCAGTTCCAATTACATTCAGCCCTGCCATCAATCCTTCTACTAAAGAACTACCTGAACCACAATAGGGATCGAATAAAATGCTACCATCCTTCTCTTCAAGCAGCTTAATAATGTTTCTTGGTATTTGTGGAATCATCCTTGCGGGATAGTCATGATAAATGTGAGTGAATTCTCTGGTATTCTCGTTCAGAAATGTCCAGTCCACTTCCTTAGATTCTTGAATCATAATTTCTCCATTTTTGGTATTATTCTATCTCTATAGGCAAAGCAATCTTGAATACTTGCCTCAAGAACTCTAAATGCGGTTCCATGATCGTGAGGTCTTCCTTCATTTCTACTTCCCTTTGGATATATTCCAAGCCTTAATTCAACCTTTACGGTACCCTTACTAATGAGTGTAACAAATCTCTCAAAGGAAAACCCCATCAAGACCCAAGCTTCATTGTAATTGAACTCTTCTTCTCCTCTGCTTCCTCTTGTATCAGCTTTTACAAGCAAAACTCTATACATCTTAGATTCAAAGGATTTTTTGAGGGTTTCATAACTCCAACCTCCGTAGTGTTTTCCCTCAACATTCTTAATATCAATACGATCTGGTGTTACAACAAGCTTTAAAGAAGGGATGCCTTTGATTTCAGTTACTCTATTTCCATATAGATCAACATGAAGGTTTTTCTTGGTCGCATCATTGATGCTTGGATATCCATAATCTTCTAGAAGGTTTTTAATTGATTCGCTGGGTGTTGGACTCTTTGTGAATAGTGTAATCATTGAGGAAGAATTCTTGCGTATTGATTTTAATTCTACCTTTTCACCATTTGGTCCTGGGAAATTGTTCTCTTTGATACCCAGTAAATCTTCTAGGGTTTTTCCGATACCGGTATCATGGGTTCTGTTGGAATGAATCCACTGATTGCTGATTTCATTCAATCGATCAACTAATTCATTAAACCCTTTCATTGTGGTGTGTAATAGATGAGCATATATATTAACTTAGCAAAATCTTTACCTCATCAGAGAGAACCTAAACTTTGGTGGTCCCAAAATGGTATAAAGTTATCTAATAGATCGCATTATTTTTAAATGGTAAAAATTAAGTTTAAAGACAGACAGGTTACCGGAAACGTGGTCATTTAGCAAGTATCTTAGTCAGGGTAGTATCAAGTATGTCTGTTTATTAGGATCCTGCTTTTGTTCAGACTCCTATATTAAAATGAATGGTGAACAAAGTAATTTCTATCAACGGATATGAGACAAAAATAAGAGATGTAAGAAGCAACCTGAGTCTTCTGCTAAATTCAATAGATCAATCGTTTCTTCGTAAAATTACTGTTCCTCAGGTATTTCAGTCAATCTTATTAAAAGTCATTTATTTATTTGTTGTGATAGCGTTGCTTGGTATTATTTTAGTTGTTCCCGAAAGAAAAGATCTTTTCAAATTATAATTTTAGGAATTACACGCCCATACGGGCGTTCTTAAACTTTAAGTCTTTTAGTTTGAAATACTTTGAAAAATCATAATAATACAAATGTTTTATATATTTAATTTGCTTCTTTACCATATGCCCGCATCATTATATGAAACCTTAATAAGGGAGTACTTAGAAACCGAAGGCTACCTAGTATATAACAATCTCAAAATACCAAAAAACGAGAAACTGCCAAAAGGCAAGGAGATTGACATTTTTGCATATAGTCCAATTAAGGGATCAATAATCGGTGAGGTAAAAGCCTCAAAACCTAATGAAAAAGTCGTTATGGAGGAAGCCTCTAAACTGAACAAGGAAGCAATAAGGGCTCATATTAAAGAGACATATGGGATAAATGATTTCAAACTTGTGTTATATTGCTGGAACCTATACGGGGACTATAGAGAAATAAGAAATAAAATTAAAAAATTAGGCTTTGATGATATCATAACATACCCGCAAATTGTCAAGGCATTGCTTGAAAATGTCAAGAAGTCAAGAGAACAAGATAGCTGGTTTTATGATGTAAATCGTCCTAACACTATCTTACTACAAATTATATATGACGCCATAGCTCACGAATCCGAATTTTTAAGCCTAAAGGATTTTGAGTAATAGTTACCTTTGAATTTTGGAGTCACATAAATTTAAATGGGTGTTTCCTAAAACATCCTACCGATTAGTTATGCAATTTTTATATTAATGCTTAGAGTTCGGTTTTTTTAAAATCCAATTCTCTATCTTTGAGGCTAATTAATGTCGGTTTATACTGAGCTAGTTGAAGGGTATAGAATCTTTAAAAATTCAACAATTACTGAGTTTCCTATTCTAGCTTCATCAATTGTTGTATCAGTGCCTTTAAAATGAACTGCAGGAATCCTAAACGAGTTAATTGCGTCTAGCTTATTGTACAAGCCTATATTCTCTAAATCTGTTCCTTTCAGAGACCCCAATAATTGACCGAATGTCTTTTTATTCATATCTTCTTTCCATTTTCCCAATCTATTCAAATATATCCTAATAAGACCCTCAAGAATTTTTGTTCCAACGGAAATTGAAGCATTTGGAAGTTTTTGAGCAATACAGATGTTTAATTCATTTATGAGTGTTAATATTTCCATCTGACTATCCCTTTGTAATCCATCAATTGCAAATGTAGGAATATCAAACTTTTTAAGTTCCTCAAAGAACTCAGTTCGCATAGTAATTTCTTGAATATATGGCCCCTTTGTAGAGTCGAGTCTGTCAGTCCAGTGAGCTATATATAGAATTCCTTCCAACTCTTTTTGTGCCTTGAAATCATAAGTATCTTTATAATATCCTGTGGCTAATGCAGCCCATTTATAATATCCATTGTTGTTTGTAGCTCCATAAAAAGTTTTGGACGAAGGCGCAATTGCATTCTTATTGAATGCAATTATTTCTGCTCCCGATGCAGGTTTCCCATTTGGGAGAAATAACGTTATTTCATAACTTACAAAACCCAACTATCTCACCCTCCCCATAAACTCAGAGGTATCCATCCCAGTAATCTGGGTGTAAATACTTGTTGTAAAAACAGAGGAATGTCCCAGCCACTGCTGTAATACATTCAAAGGAACATTATCGATTATGGCCTTAACTGCAAATGTATGCCTAAATTTATGAGCATGTATCCTGAATCCTAAGCTTTCCTGCAATTTCTTCATGTATAGATCGACAACCTGCCTTGACATCGGAAATAAAGGATCCTCAGATTTTGTTGATATGTTCATATCCAAGAGGTATTGCATATATGCATCCCTCAGCTCTGAATGCAAAGGTATGATTCTATACTTCTCCCTTTGTATTCTGGTTTTCTTATCCTTTCCCTGTTTGAGTGTCTTCATTCTGATTGAATTTGTTCCCAGATTAATATTCGCAGGTCTTATAATCAAGACCTCATCGATCCTTGCACCTGTTCTGTATAAGAACTGAACCAGGAGAAAATATCTTTTATGTTTTCCCGATCTTCGCTTATCGGTTATGATCTTGTTGGAGATCTCAAGGAAGATCTTCTGAACTTCCTCATCTGAAAAAAAATCTATTGAGAGAGATCTTCCGGATGACTGGATCATCATGCTCTTCGGAACAGGCAAAGGCATAACATGACATTATGTAAGTCTTTAAATATGTTTGTTAATAGTGTCCTGAGAGATCTCTGTCATAAGGTTATGGTGAGTATATATAGCAATTAAAGAAAGTGAATTGAGGATTTCCAAAAACCCTGACCGAAATCCTTTTTCATGACCTCATGATCAAGAGATATGAATCTTTACCACACCGGCTTATCCGAACTCT
Organism: Thermoplasmata archaeon; assembly: GCA_021809755.1. Taxonomy (GTDB): domain Archaea; phylum Thermoplasmatota; class Thermoplasmata; order Thermoplasmatales; family Thermoplasmataceae. Next base: position 6,163 of record JAJZJZ010000011.1, on the reverse strand, counting down.
ATAAGGAGATTGAAACACTTGGTGATCCCTTAACAGGCATATCAGATCGAATTGACTTCGAAAAGATCAGGCCAATATTGTCGGATCTCTACGATAACGATACGGAGAAGGGAGGAAGACCAAATTATGATCCTGTACTCATGGTGAAGATACTGTTGCTGCAGCAGTGGTATAACCTCTCAGATCCGCAGGTGGAAAGGGAGATCAGGGATCGCATATCATTCATGAACTTCCTGGGATATCCTGAGAAACTGCCGGATCGGAATACCATATGGTATTTCCGTGAAAGATTATCCAAAACGGGCAAGGATCGTCTCGTTTTCAATGAAATAAGAGACCAGATCATGGCCAGGCACATAAGAATAAAACATGGAACAATGCAGGATGCTTCCTTCATCGAATCAGACAGGGGAGAATATGGTAAACCCAGGGGTGAGGATGCAAAGACACGCAGATCTAAAGACGGAACATCAGCAACAAAGAATCATGAAAAGCATTTCGGATACAAGGCGCATACCCTTGTCAACGAGATAAAAATAATAGAGAAACTGTCAGTAACACCGGCGAATGTACATGATTCACAGATTGATCTCAGCATTCCCGGTATTATATGTTACAGGGATAAGGGATATTTTGGGTCAGAATGCAAAGGCATCAATGGGACAATGGATCGTGCTGTGAGAGGTCATCCACTGCCGGTCAAGAGCATAAGACGGAATATCCGCATATCCAGGATAAGATCAGCGGTGGAACATCCCTATGCGTTCTTCAAGGGGATGTTCCATTTCTTCCATGTAATGGTAACAACAGTGCAGAGAGTGAGGGTGAAGACCTATCTCACAGCCATATGCTATAATCTCATGAGATCAAGATATCTTGACCGGATAGCGTAAGCCATAGAAATTTAGAGAAAATACAGGGAAAAACATGGTGAAATAGGTTATTTTTCACACAATATTTGGATTAAAAAAACGATTTTTCAGGAATCGAGAAAGATATCAAACGTAAATGAAGGTTTTAGGAAAACCTCAATTGATAACATGACAATATGTTTATTTAACTAATCTTGCATTTTGAAGTTTTCAATAATATGGAACATCGTCATAAATCGAGACCACAAGGATGACTATGATGAATATTTTCAATCTATTAGGCTTATACCCTATCGCATAAATTCTTACTTAAATGATCAAATTATATAGCATAAAGTTATTAATATTTGTGGCAAATATTTCAATAGGAAATGTTGTTGACTGCGTTATATCAGGCATAAATCAGGCAAAAAAGGATTATAATAAACTCACAAAAAATTTTCAAACATTAGGAGGTGGGCCAGAATATTTCATCTCAGTAAGTATCGCCAAAAGTTTAAAAGAAGGATTAAATGAATCACTAATATTTCTAGAAGAAACGTGGAAAGATTCGGAAGATGCCCCAACGGGAAAAAAAATTACAAAATGGCATCCGAATTACAGATACGACATAGTTGTCAGAGACAGTAAATTACTTCCCTTCGCAGCAATAGAGGTTAAAAATAGTGTTTGTAGTGTTTCAAAAGAGGTAATGAAAGATTTTGGGAGAATATCGACTGCTGTGGAAATGGAAGGTGATGAAAAAATATTCAAAGGTGGACTATTTGTCTTTTATACCCAAAAACACTGCAAAATGGAAGCCCTTGAAAACACTAAAGAAATTATACAGAAAAGGTATGAGGCATTGGAAAATGCATTGAAAGTGCAAAAGGGAAGGTCTGATCTAAATAAAAAGCTCATTGACCCAACCCTCTACTTAGGCATGGATCGAAATCCTGTTAGAGGGTTAAATAACAAGGTAGTTGTTTGGGGAGGAGGATGTTTTATTCTTACTCCAAGAAAGCATTAACTGTTAAGACGAGACATTATAAATTATAGGCATAACCTGAGAATATGTACCTTTGGTTGGATATCATGAAAGAATATGGTAAGATGGTACCATGGTATGATGATAAAAAATGACATTCTCTGAAAATATGAGCATAATCATTCTAAGGACAAGAATTTGATAGATATAATTGACCTGCCTGTTTTGAAGTGCCTCTTAAATCTTTTATAAATTTGTTATGAATAAAAATAAATGAGTAGAATTCGTAGATTCTACTTAGTTTTTAGGTTTATTCCCGCGCCCCTTTCCTGATGGTTGTCCAGAGGTACTTGGGTATAACGGGTTTGCTGGTGCCGGTGGAGGTGTTTTGCTGCTACCTTTCTTTGACACATGAAAGCATGAGCAAATGGCGTATTAAATTTTACCTAATAATAAGGGCATAAACTAAAAGTGAAGCCTTTCCTAAATAGACATTTTCTGTAGGTTAAAAATATTGATTATTCCATTACCTGCAGGAGTGGAAAATACTTCAAAGGCAGTGAGGATGCTTAACATGGAAGCGTTGCCAAGGGCATTTAAGCTTGAACCGGTGATATGCTTTCTTCAGGTAACATGGAAAGCAGCCCACAGGGAAAACACAGTAATGATTATGCCAATGACAAGGAGCGCATAAGGCCAATAAGCATCAACTCCTCTTATTATGGTTCCTTGCTTCATACTACTCTAGTAACATAACGCTATTAACTTTTTCTTTCCCTGTAGATTTCCTCCAAAGCAAAACCTATGACTGTTAAACCGAGAACGCTGAATCCTACATAATACCACTCCAATCCTGCAGCCTTCATGGACAAATTGCTCAAGTCTATGTACTCCGGTAGCAAAAGGTATCAATGCAGCTGCAAGTCCGGGAACAAGAATTATAACAATAAGGCCCCATATACTCTGTTTCTATTTCTTCAAGTCTCTGAAACTGGTAAAGACCCTCGTTGTGGCCAAATTCTCTTTTTACCGTCGAATATGCAATAGATTTTCTCCTTCAAAACGGGAATTTCTTTCTCTTTCTGGATCTCTTGTGGATTATCGTTATTATCTCGTGCCTCAATTAAGAATACATTCTCAATCTCTAAACGTGAAACAAAGAACCAACCTTTTTTGTACTTCCCAACTTCAGTTCTCAGAGTGAGATTCACGATTTTACCTAAGTAAGGTCGCAAAGCCTTATCGACTTTTGTTCGACGCATTCGCATCTCCTCAAGGTTTTTCCTTGTCCTTTTTTTCCTGTGCTTTACGTTAAAAGGTTCAGGTCCTTTTAGTCCATTACCCTTTCCTATGAATTTTTGACCACCATTCCTGTCGGTATTATTAGTTCGCCCGAATTCTGCCATTTAGCTTAATCACCCCGTAAATCTTTCCTCAATTGTACGCGGGTGCAAATAATTTTGTATCGGTCAATATATTTAATTCTTGCAGTTTATAAAAACTATACGGGGAGGATTGTATGGTCGTTGAATTGAACACATACTTTAAAAAAAATGATTTTGCTTACAGTTCCACAGAATGAGGAGTATGAAGTATTCGATTTTAAGTGAAGAAAAAATAGCTTTTGGGTCTTCCCCGGTATAAAGAAAAATTAGAGTTTCAGATGAAAGATTGAGTTCATCTTAATTCTTTTTTCTAACCTTAAAAATAACCCCTATACAAGCGATTTGGGTCAGGAGTTCTGAAACCACTTTATATATTAAAAATACATATTACCTTGGTTGGAAGAGAAATTCAGCGAACTGTGGGAAAGGATAAAGGATTATTTGCCAGAAAATTGGAAAGATATAAAATACGATGAACAGTTGGTAAAAAAGGCAATAGCAGATGTTGCCAGAAAGCTTCCTGTTGAAGTTTATGAAGTGATAAGGGAAGAAGTTCTGGTAAACCTCTTTTCAATGGAAGAAACGGCAAAAGCATCTCTTGCATTCGTTGTTGATTCCAATATAATTATCGCCGACTGTTTTAGGGTTGCTTCGGGAAAATATTCAAGCATTGAAAGGATTTTCTCATCGGCTTTCGTAAGATTGTTTGCCCCAAAATCTATTGAAAAAGAAGTCTATGAACAAATAAAATTAGACCTGCCCAAGGGGAGTTCCATGCAAAAAGCAAAAATGCATGCGGCTAAGCTGCTTTCCAAAATTACACTGGTAAACGAATCAGAGTTTGAGGTAGAGCATAAGGCCCTTGCTAAGTTTAAGGATAAGTATGGAAATGACGCTTCCTTTGTTAAAGTAGGACTAAGGTTTGGAATCAAATCAGTTGTAACTAAGGATAAGGACTTTTCCAGAGATGGAATCATTGAACCCATTGATCTGGGTGCCGCAGTGAAAACTATTGTGTCTACAGAATCTGGAGCACTTTCTCTTTCACTAATAGGGGTCTCAGCGTGTGTTGTGGGGGAGGGAATTTATTGGGCACTGTTTCTTCTGATTAAAGTAATATTGGAAATTATTAGTTATATAGGACTGATATTGGTCGCAGGAGTAAAGGGATTAGTTGGACTAATAACAGGTTTGCCTCTTTGGCTACAAGTTGTACTGTTATCTGTTGCTATTGGTACAGGAGTTGCAGTAGGAAATTCAAAAAAAGCTAGGGGGTATATTTCAGAAAATGCAACCAAGTTGTATGAGATGGTTGTAGAAAATTCCAAGAAGATGATAGAAACCCTTGAAATTTATCTAAGAGGACTTATAGACATGACCAGCGGGCTAAGAGAGGAACTTGTTCCCTATTTCATTTATATGGTTGTTGGCTTAATTATGACAATTGAAGATATGGAGACAAATCTATCAAAGTATGAATTTTAAAGTGTATTTACATAATCTTAACAAACTAACTCTGTAAGCAGGGTGTAGAGAATGTCCTATTGGGGAAAAAAGGGTTAGAGGTTTAACACTAATTCTTCTATGCAAACCGGCAAGAATCGGAACGGGTACATTAGTCTATCATGTTGGGCAAGTTTGCCAACACAGGAAATTGCATGAAATACGGTAAATCACAAATAAATATTAAAAACGGCTTACAATCCTTTTAACGCCATAGCTTCTCTTCTTATTTTTAACCCGATGCGGTAAATGATTCGGAAAAAAGTTTAACTCGAAGTATGTCCTAAATTAATTCAATCAGAATTTTGCTCATAAACGTGCTACCAATCCTATCATCCTTTCCGACCTTGATTGCATCCAGAGCAAGTGCTCTAATGTCAATAACTTAAGGAAGCGCAATTCCTATATTATGATCCATGGGCCGTTCATCTCTTCCATTGCAGCTTCCATCTTACTTCTGACATTCCCCCGATGTGTTTTGTAATAGGTATCCAAATTCTCCATTGAAATGATGCTTTTTGTTTTGAAATATTCAATGGTCCGCTGTCGTTTCGTCAGAAATTTAAAAGTGGCTAACTGTTTTATCATTATTCTTGGAACTCTATTTCGTAAATGAAAAACCTATTTTTCAATTTTGGTTCTCAATTTACTATCTCAGTTTATCTCAATTCCTCTCAATTTGATATATCAATTTTGGTCAACTATCTCAATTTCCTATCTCAGTTTATCTCAATTCCTCTCAATTTGATATATCAATTTTGGTCAACTATCTCAATTTACTATCTCAGTTTATCTCAATTCCTCTCAATTTGATATATCAATTTGTCTCAAATTGAGATAAAATGAGATACCGTATATGGTCCATGCATTCGGATACATATTTCGAGTATCTGCAAATTCATGTTCGGATATTTTTGAGATACCTGAAATCAATTTTTAGTTTTATTTTCGATCAAACCATGACTCTCAATTTGAGATAGAGAAATTTAATATTCAATTCTTAAAGAGATTGAACATAAAATGGATTTGAAAATTAAGTTTGTAACAATTGCAATTCCGCTTTATTGATACGTTTAAGTTTTTCCTGGATAAGGAGTGGGTGCAAGAGTAAAAATTGTCCTGCTCAACGTTGAGAATGATAATGGATCGATGAGTATGATGTTCCTAAATAGAAAAAAAATACTATGGTGGCACTGTCAACGCCTTGAAATTGAGAACCGCTTATCTTATGGTTGCCTTGTCATAATAAAATAACCTTCATTAGAGAGTTTTGGAAGTTTTTATTTTTATTGTCTGTTGGTTAATTTTTGTATTTGTTTAGCTTGATAGTGCTAACATTAACTCTCTTGGATATAAAGATAAATCACAGCATGGTAAGGTTTCATATTCCATGGATGAACTCATGTCTGCAATACCGAATATGAAAAACATTTCAT
>JAJZJZ010000092.1 GCA_021809755.1 Thermoplasmata archaeon | reverse complement strand
GAGGGGCTTGATTTCTGGTGACGCTGACACAAGAAAGCTATCCCTTACCATGATCGCACTGCACAATGGCATAATGATGAGCATGATGCAGGGCTTGAGCGAAGCTGATGCGTCAGAGATTTTTGAAACCGGCATCAGAAACATTCTGGAAAATTCTTCATTATACAAAAATTAATTGATTAATTTGACGTTAAACAGGGTAAATTCATAAATTCTCTAAGAAAAGCTTAATTTGAATTTTTGTGCAACTTAATCTTTGGTTTAACCTTTGAAGCGTTCCAATAATATCCCTTTTTACTAAGATTTCAGTTCAAACTTCAACAAAGTTAGCCACTCTTCTAAATTAATAACATGGGAAGTTAAACCTGAACCTCTATAGATCATGAAAAGGTTTATCTAAATCGTAACCGTAATCTCTGCATGAAAAACTCTCAAAGCATTCTCTGTTATCACAGCTTAAAGGTAATATTTTGGTTTGACCGTGGCGGAGATTTTGAAGGGGTGAAATAATAGACAAGAACGAGATAAAATTCGAATTCGAGTGGGCTATGAATAACATCTGCAAGTTCCAAAAGAAGAGTTCTGGGCCTCCTGTGATAAGCACATTGCATGTTCAGAAGTCAGTGCTTGGTTCCAAGGAGGTGAAAATAGCTGGCGGATTTCAGAAGACCAAAAAATAGGGACAATAAAGGAAGAATTAAGTTTATTGACAACGACAGAAAATTAAAAAATAACAATGATAACCATAAACCTGCAAAAAAGAATAAAGAGCCGAGTTCTAGTAATTGCTATTATTGTAAACACAAAATTGTATTTACCATAGAAACTACTGGGCCAAGCAAAGGTCTAAAAGTTTTGCATTTAAGTCAAAATGGTAGGAGATCTAAAAAGTGCCACGAGAGTGGTTGTGAATGCGATAGGCCATCAATATCTGGTAAATAGCCAAGGATAAGCATACCAACAACGCTAGGAACTGAAATATAACAAGAAAATGTGGGAGCGAAAAGAAATATGAATAAAGGAAAAGCAGAAGAAATTGAGCTTAAAATTTTGAATTCGTGCGCAAGAGCGACAAAGAAATCTGCAAATATGAATCGAAAGCTGGCCAAATATTATGGTGAGGATAATTGGGGCGAATACGAGGCAACTTTCGTTGCAATGTTGTATCATGAACTGCTATTATCTGGAATTGACCAATGGAGATTATCACTTGAGAACAATCCCGACATTAAAGACGAAAGGTATAAAGACAAAAAGATTGACCTTTGGGTTGAAGCACCGGGTGATAAATTGACCTACATGATTGAGGTAAAACTCATTTCTTACAGAGAAAAGAGCAAGGGCTTGAGACATATGAATTCTATGAATGGTGTCAAGGGAGATCTGAACAAACTTAGTGGAATTATTAAAAATCAATCTTCCATCAAAGGAATAGTTGTTGGAGCATATACTGGTGAGTCTAACGTCAGCCTACAACAAATCAAAGACGAAGTGAAAAAAGATACAAAAACGTATTTGAGCAATAAGCTAAAATTGATAGTAAGCACACCGAAGGAGTGTGATTTTGTTTGAGTTGCCAAATTGATATGAAATGGTTTGAGGAAAAGAATCTGATAAGGAATGGGAAACATGGCAGGTGAATTTGAATATAATTTGAGAGAGAGTTGCAAGTGTGCTGCTGAATTTCTAAGAGCGAAGCATCAGATGTACAACGAAGCAGCGGAACTAAGAGGAAAAGACAGACTGTACAGCGGTGAACGCGAGTTTGTTGCTGAAGTTTATAGCCTTCTTATCAAAAGAGATTCATGCCATAGGGACAGACTCTTTATTGAAGCAATAAGACCGGACAAAGGAGAAGATAGTGGGAAAGTAACTCCAGATCTAGTTTACAGAAATGGAAAGCAGGAGAAATATGTCTTAGAAGTTAAGGCGCCTGTGAACAGCAGAGCCAATGGTTCGGAATTACCTTTTGAATCTGACAGAAAAGATATTCAGAGTGATTATGAAAAGCTACAGCAAAATTACAGCCAATTCGACTTAAAATTTCTGATAGTTGCATACTTAGGTGCCCCAATACTTGAAAACGGAAATGAGTTCCCGTTAGGAGATTTCGAGAAATGGGTTAATACGAAGTTTCCAGATAGTCCTGATAAAGGGAAAATAAAGGTGATTGTTTGCTGATGCAGGTCAATAAATTCAAAATAAATCGATTGTATACTAAAAAACAGCTTGATTTGCTGAAAAGAGGAAAATTGAATGGATAACACTAGTGAAGCAGATAACTTTTGGAAGACGGTAATTAGCCAAACATTAACAGGTGGTTATAATGGAAAACGGCCATTAATTTTAAGTAAATACTTTGAAAATGGCAGTGAAATACCACGGCCAGAAGACACGTCAATTCTGCACCGAAGTTTAGGTGAACTAAAGTTGCAAAAAGCCGATTGGCGTGCATCCTTCCAAAAACTTGATCAAGGATTTCATGCTGTAGAATTCAATGATAGATATGATTGTCACATTGATAAGGTAGACCCAGATAAAGATCCCATTGGTCACCTCGTCGAAGACAGTCCTGGTACTTTTGTGGCACTTATAGTAGGTTCGTTAGTACTGATATCGGGAGGTATTGCTTATTATTTTTACAAAAAGAAAGAGGAGGAAGAGGGAGAAGAATAAACAACACTGATCTCCTATTATCTTCTTCAGATCATGGATATCCTCATCCCTTGAATCAGAATTCCTTCTCTGAGCCAGTGTTGTCCTACCTCCAAGTATGAACCGTCCCCTCCACTTGGTCTGCTGAACGGGATATATGCCATGCCTCCGGCATATTTCAGCCTGTGTCACATTTTCTGTGAAGGGTTCCATGACTACCTGGAACTTCTCCTCTGCTGAATATTTGGATTTCATGAAGAGACCTCCATGATCCAGAAAACCACTTTTCGCATGCTCTTTATGTATCTGTTCTTCTCTATAATATTATTATCATAGTGTTCCAGTTCTGTGATGGTGCAGGTCACATATGTGACTATAGCAATTACATTGCTGACCTTAATAAGTTAACAACGCAGCAGCCTTTTCACCCACGGACGTTAAAATTTTACTAAATAATGATGAATCACAATCTTTACATTTCAAGCTAGAACCAAATTGTTTAGTTACTTTTTTATAGATATATTCAGGAAAGTACAATACGTTTCCACACTCACATTGTGTTAGCTTATGTCCTGGACCTGAATCCATTCCCATTAGTCTACCTATCGCTATGTTAATATTGTAGCCTTTATTTTCAGCCCACCTTATGTATTTCTTTAGGTCTATGTTATTAATATTTACAATTTCTAGTAATTCCTCAGCTCCGCGTCCGGTGTTATAATGTGCTAGAAATTCTTCATATTGTTTTGGATTAAGTTCAGTTAGAATTCTATCGGGGTCTAATTGTTTTTCCAAATATATTATTCTGAAATCTACCAACTGAATAAGCGTCCAATTTCCATTCAAATTGTATGTGCAAGCCCTAATGACTGATCCTCTCTTCACTCCGGTTAGTTCTATCTTTTTAAGGCAGTCTTCGTCAATATCAAAGGTAAAAGGAAATGCTCGACCAATTGGACTAAATGCATATGCTACAACTTCATCATCGGAAATATCAGCTATTTGCACATCTTGGACTCTATACTTTTCATTTTCAACATCCAAGAAGTTGGACAAATCGGTCATGTATAAGCGTTCCGTAGAATCATTATTTAAGAAATCATTGATAGGATCGGTTGTCTTAACAAACTTGGGATTTTCTTGCGGAAAATTTGATTGAAGATACCAAATGAGAGTTGAAATTGTAGGTATTAATGTTATGCCTGTTTTTCCAAACGTCGGAAAAGGTGGCCAAGGATTATAGAATAGTGATATTACTTCTTGGCTATTGGAGAACCCATATCTCTCTTTTCTTTTGATGAAGTTCCCCACTGTTTTCTCAAATTTCTTTAACTCTGTTTCTAACTCTGAGACAGTAAGTGTTTCACGGAATTTAGATTCCACAATAACTATTTTCTTGTCATTATAACCTGCCGCATCTATTTCTCCTGAATTTCCGCTTAGTTTGAACCTATGCAACTCTCTACCGCCGATGGGAGTTGTAGTTTCTAAATGTCCTTTAATCAAATCAAATATCCAATCTTCTGGATTCTCACCAATGCTCTTGCGATATTCGTCTGTATCTAGAACATATTTGTGACATATTTTCGCTAGCAGAACTAATGAATGATAAGGTAGGTAGACTATATTCCTTTGTCTATCCTTGACAAATATATGCAGTGCTAGGTTGTCTCCTTCTTTATTCAAATTAGGAGGGGAAAACATGTCTACTGCAGAAAAGGATAATCCTTTGGTTATTTGGGCTTTCAAAATCAGAAAATCTTGCATGGATATTTGTAGCAGCCCTCTTTTCGATAAAAAATTAGTTCCAAGCTTATTGGCAACGTAGAAACTGATTCCATATGCCACTTGAACAAGTTCCCTAATTTTATTTACGTCATTGTAGGGGAGAAGGTATCTGGGGAAAGAGGCCCTGAGATTCCTACTAAGAGCTTCAGAATTAACTAAGTCAAAGTGTTTTATCATTAAAGCTTTCATCATTTCCTCAAGAATGTGTTTTGTATCTGCAATAAATTTAGCCCCAAGCTCTTCTAGTATCTTGTCGTACACTTTATCGGGGAGTCTATACAATACCTGCACCTCTGTTTGACACTTTACGCCGTTTTCCAAATAGACAATCTTATCTTGTTCGCAAAGTGTTATTGCCGATATATCCTCCATTACTTGATTAGCAGAAGCCAATACTTCATTTGGGGAAACAACCCCAATAGATTTAGGTTCTTCTGGCAAATTAGCCAGGAGATACAAACATGTAATCCATATTCTTGATGCTTCTTCATCGCCCGGCATTTCACTGAGTTTTTCTGCAACGTTTTCCCTCAGCTCTAGAATGACGGAAAGTGTTCTACTATAATTGCAGTTTGCAATCAAGATCTTAAAATTACGTAAGTCTTCTGCAAGACTATCGTTCAATTCGCTAAGTACTCTTGATTTTTCCTTAATTTTAAGACCATTGCAGGAAGGACAAATCAATTCACTTTCATAGAATATTCTTAACCCATTTCCGCAAACCGAGCAAGACAATGAATTTAAAGACATCTAAAGCCTATTTAATGTTTACTACTCCTACCGATTGAATTCTAAGCAAATCACTGATGATCGCACTTACAAACCCGAAGGCTATTCGATACCACATTCGTTCCAGCTGCTGAAGCAGACGAATATGTTTCGATAATGATGAACTCGCTGATGTCTGATCATGGATCGCATCCGCTCCTGGAATACTATTCTGAACTGGATGAGGAGGTTTGGGGATGGCCGTGACCCAAGGGCAAGATAGGTAAGTGAAAATTCTGTATCGCGACGTTGAGAGGTTCCTTGATACTGGGATAACAATATCCGTGGAACAGCAGCATCCTGTAATCCCCATCCAAAAGAAGGAGGTCGATATGATTCCGCTTTACTTCCACCCCTTAGGGAGAGATTCCCACATCGATCTCTTCATATGCGCGTACGCTTTACTGGAACTTGAAGGAATTGAAAGAAAAGATAACCAATTACCGTAACCAGTTATCCTTTTCTCATATTGATAAACAGCCTCTTTCTCTATGGTCTCTCTTTAAAAAATGCCGATAGGTATTTTTGTTGAAGTTCACTGGGTACCTTATCGATAGCAGCCCGAAGAACCTCCATTACTCTTTCTGGCTTACCTTGCAAACCGACGATGTCTTCCTCTAGGCTTATATATCCAGGTATAATAGTTTTCAGGCTCGTAACCCAAGTTAAAACGTTATCCCTTGTTATCTGTTTCTCATGACCTAGAAGTTCGTTTAGCTTATATCTCACAGTAGATAAGTCTGGTAATCTCAAATACAAAATCAGAGGGGTTTCTGGGAACGAGCCAGTAAAAAAAGAATTAATAGACTATGAAAAGAGCAATAATATAGGTATAGATAACTTTGATTTCTTTAATGAAATTAAGAGGTACCTACCCGAAATATAATTAGTTCTGCCTGAATAACCATATGGTAAAACATTTTGGTCTACTCTGAAAACAGTAATTGCCCAAATATTCAAACATGCCAAGCTTACGGTTACGATTTAGATAAACCTTTTCATGATCTGGAGGGGGGTTCAGGTATAGCTACCGTTATTATTAATTTAGATGCGTAGCTAACTAGGTTGAAGTTCGAACCGAAATCCTACTAAAAAGGAATAGTATTGGAACACTTCAAAGGCTAGACAAAGAATGAATTGCACAATAATTCAAATTAATCTTTTCTTAGAAAATTTATGAATTTACCCTGTTTAACGTCAAATTAATCAATTTACTCGTAATTTCTGAGATCCAAACACATTATGAATTTTTATGGCTTGTTTCCTTTACATTTTTTCAGGATGGAAACTTCAAAGAGGATATGAATTGCAAAGCTAAAATCCAAAGAAAAAGCATTAAGATTCTGTAACAAAAAGATCCTTTGAAAGCTAAAAGAAAAATGGAATAAAATCCTGGGCATCAGTTTAACCCAAATTTTGTCTGCGTTTAAGTCATTGAAATGAACCGGTTGGCATTTCAGGTTAAATGTGAATATTGCAATTGAGTGGTACCATTCCTACTTTTAGTAAAAGTATTAATAC
>JAJZJZ010000091.1 GCA_021809755.1 Thermoplasmata archaeon | reverse complement strand
CCGAAACCTGATAGCAGTGGCCGCCGGCAGGATCAACCGGAATTATTCGGTTAACTGTCGGTATATTTAAAATTTGGAAAATTGGCGAGCCACAAGTTTGCACCATTTCACTTGTCAGTAGTGAGTATTCCTCACAACTCCATCTTTACCAGTGCACGAAAATAGTGGATCATCATTGAGCCATCGCTCTTTCACCCTATCCGCCTAGTACTGGATTTTTTTATATTTGGCTTGTGCGTAATATCCACAATATTTACTCCCTATTTAATCATTTCTAAGCACTTTTTGAATAACTTTATGACAATATTTTACAGAATTTATCTTATTTATTGTGAATTATACTCATGTTTCTGGTTATAATAGAGTTTATCCGAATCTATGTTATTTTTTATTCTCCTCTCAAGAATCACAAAGATATTATACAGTCTTTTATTACCTTCTTACTACAATGATTTCTATGACACTCACCAAATTTGAAAAAGCAAGAATTATAGGGGCAAGGTCTTTGCAAATATCTATGGGGGCTCCAGTTATTATTGATGTGCCCAAGGAAATTATTGATCCTGTGGATATAGCAATAATGGAATATGAAAACAACGTGATCCCAATTACAATAAGGTTATAAATCACCTTACTGTTGATTTGTCTTGGGCTCCACCATCAATAATTAATGATTTCCCATTTACTGTTAATATTAGACGATCTCTCCCAATAATACCTGTTATTTCCGATTTTCCATCTTTTATATCTACCCGTAAATCATAAGTTTTGAGATCGTCAATTTCTATTTTCTGTTCACCGTTATATGCATGGTCGCCAATTTTTACAAGAGAGCCCTCCTGTTCATCAGTAGTTATTATGTGCGCCCCCTGTGAATCCTGAGCTGCAAGAAGCATCCCCTGAGATTCCTCACCTCGTATTTTGGCCCATTTCAGATTTTCCACAACAATAATCTTCCTACCAACCAGAGATGATGGCTCATAGTATTTCCTTAAACCAGCCACGAGATTTATGTTCTTATAACCCAGTGATACTTTAAGGAGAAGAAGTCCATCCGCGTTTGGGTGGTAACCGGCTTCAGTGATCTTTCCAACAGTAAGATTAAGGTTATTCTTTGGTTCTTCAGGTAGCTCCAGTTTCTTGAATGGTATTTCTGAACTTTTGATGTCATATTCTACTGTCTCAGTAAGGGCTAAAATTGCATTCTTATCCATTGCCACCTTATGATATGATGCCCATATCCTTGAAGTCCCAGAAGGTATGAATGGTGATAGCATAATAGTGCAATAGTCAAGCAATTTTAATGAGATATAGAGCTTTCTTTTGCACTTTTCCTGATCACTGACAATAAGCTTCCATGGCTGGCTTGTGTTGAAGTATGTGTTGGAATAACTCACAAGTTCCAACCACTTGCTTAAGGCCTTCCTAAATTCCAGTTTTTCCATCAATTTTGAATATTCTGAAAAAACATTGCCTGCAACCTTAAGAACTTCAGAATCGCTGTCATCTAGTTCTCCCTTGTTTTCTGGGATTATATTCTTTTTAATGCAGAAAGCAAGAACTCTGTTCGCATAATTTCCATATTTATCTGCGAGCTCGCCGTTGACCTTTCCCACCATCTCCTGAAGCGTAAAATCAGAGTCGGACGTTTCTGGGAGTATTGAGGAAAGATAGTATCTAAGGGAATCCTTGTCCACTATTTGCAGAATTTCATTAGCATTGTATCCTATTCCCTTGCTCTTGGAAAATTTCTTTCCTGTGAACCTCAGGTATTCGTTTCCTATTATTTCTGTTGGTAGTTCTATGCCTTCTCCATATGCATGCAGAATGGAGGGAAGCATTATGGAGTGAAAAAATATGTTGTCCTTTCCCATGAAGTAATACGATTTCCCTTTGCTGTAATAATCAAACCAGAGGTCTTCATTGCCTATCTGTATTGAGAATTCCTGTGCATTTGATATATACCCAAGAAGGGCCTCAAACCACACGTAAAATCTTTTGTTTTCATAACCTTTTTCAGGAACAGGAACCCCCCATTCAATATCTCTTGTTATGGCCCTTGGTTTTAATCCACTTTCTATGAAACCTAATGAAAATGATTTCACGTTGGGTCTCCATGAACTCTGGGTCTCAATCCAACTCTTAAGAAAATCCTGGAATTTATCAAGGAGAAGGAACATGTGCTTTGTCTCCTTAAATTCTGGCGTGTCTCCAGATATGGCACATTTAGGTTCAATGAGGTCTTGGGGATCGTTATTTCTTCCACATTCTTCGCACTGATCTCCCCTTGCAGTAGGATTTCCACATCTTGGACATGTTCCTATTACATATCTGTCCGGGAGGAATTTTTTGCAGGTAGGGCAATATGGGGAAATCATTGCCATTTCCTCAATATAGCCTTTCTTTTTAATAGCTAAATAGACATCCTGAACAAATTGTGAATGCTTTTCACTGGTAGTTCTTCCAAAGTAATCAAATTGTATATCAAGCGAAGCAAAAACCTTCTTTTGTTCATCATGATAAAAATCCACAATTTCCTTTGGAGTTTTGTTTTCCTTCTCAGCTCTTATGGTTGTGGGTGTTCCGTATTCATCGCTTCCGCTTATGAATATTGTATCTTTGCCAAATAGTCTGCAAAATCGGTTGAAAATATCTCCTCCAAGATAACAACCGGCAATGTTTCCGATATGAAGTGTGCTATTTGCGTAAGGCAATGCACAATTTATGACAATTTTATTTTCCATATGAACAGCTAATTTGCTATTCTTATATATTTTTATTTTAGCTTATCCCATTCCCTGAGTTAAGAACTGCTCACCACGAATCTGAATCTTTCAAGGAGTGTCTTTTTATCCATTGCAGAGAGAAAAAATCCCAGTCTGGGTCCCCTTTCCTTTCCTATGAGAATTGAATAGAATATCCTGAACCCATTAGCAGGTTCGATTCCGTGCTCCTTGATGATGATGTGTATTGCATTGTGTATACTTGTTGCCTCCCATTGCGAATCTGGTAACTGTGCCCAGTGGATAAAATCTGAAACAACAATTTTTTCCTCGTCTGTTATTTTTACTACCTGTGTTTTTGGTAGAATTGAGAATTTAAATGTTTCTGGAGCATAGTTAACAATCCAGTGCTTAGCAAGGGTCATTATTTTTGAAATATCCTCAAGGGAAGTTTCAACGCCGGTAGATTTAATGATTTTCAATATCTTCGTAGGATCATCATAAATCTGAACTAGGGTTGCAATGTGCCGGTAATCGATTACTTCTCGCTCATCGGAACCAAATGGACTTGAAAGTTCAATAATTCTGGAATCTTCTGGCTTATGATCCTTAACTATACGTTGATATTCATCCATAAGGGAGAGAAACCCCATACCTGGATCGAATTCAATGTGTCTGGTAGAAGGAACTCGGGACATAAGAAACCGAACTATTTCAGGTGGACAAAATGATAAAATTTCCGAAGCAGGTATGACATTTCCTGTTGATGAGTGCATCGCTCCTTTTCCTTTCAGTAGAATCCGCTCAAACATTAATGGTAGTGGGGCTGGATATCCGTATATATTCTCCGCTATTGCTTTTCCTGTGTCATAGGAACCACCCACCGTTCCGTGATCTTTTCCGAACGGCTCTATGGTTACACCAAGTACTTTCCACTTTGCCGGCCATTCTATTCTCCATGGGAGTTTTCCCTCTTCTTTAAAGATATTTGATTTACCTTCGTGACCGCATTTGCATTTATACGATACCAGATCACCGTTAATCTCATAGCCTGTAGTACTGTTAATCCTGCCACAACTGGAACATATTGGATTATATGGGAACCACTCTTTTTCCAGTTCTCTTCCAGAAATTGTTTCTATTAAGGTCCTGATTTTATCGCCATTCTGAATGGCTATTCTTATAACTTCTCCCATTTTTCCATCCCTGTACAGATCGCCTGCTTTTATTATCCGTGGGAAAATTCCAAGTTCTGATGCTGATTTTATGAATGGATTAAGGAAATAGTCTGAATAAAGACCATTTCCATCTGGGGAAGGTATATGTCTCAGGGGTTTACCAACATGTGCTTCATACTCGTCTGAAAGAAAAGGATATTTCTTTCTGAGCGGATCCATGTCGTCGGCCAGATATATTAGTTCAGATTCAAGTCCTTTATCTCTGCAGCCTCTGAAGAGAAGATCTCCTGTAATAATTTCCCTTAGATTTCCAAGATGAATGGGACCTGAAGGTGAAATTCCAGTTGAAACTATCTGAGGTCCTTGTTGATTTTTGACCGTTGCGTCTACCCAGTGCATCTAATTTCACATAGTTCCAATGAGAGATGCCCTGAACAGTGATCTGATCTTGACTCCCTCTATTTCATCGGTGGTGAGTTTTGAAGTAAGAACAACAACAAGTGCGACTTTTCCTCCTTCGTTTCTCACATCCTTTATGGTCCTTCTTATTGTTTCACCGGTGCTTGTAACATCATCTATGATGACAATGCTCTTACCTTTAACCCCGGCAAAGTTACTGCTGAAATATCCATCTTTTCTTGAAGGATGCGGTCTGTATACAATTAATTCCTTGTCCAGAGAATATGAGACCATTGTTGCAAAGGGAATACCATTGACATTGATACCCAGAATTGAATCCACTGAAAAATCAGATAATGCAGCTTCCTCAGTTATGATATCAACAATGATATCGGATATTGATGCTATCCTGCTGCCATAGACTCCAATACTTCTCCATCCAATCTTAACATCCTGTACCTTATTCTCCTTCAGAAATTCTTTGCCCAGTAACCATGTCACGGTATTTACTGATAAGTGCAGCTCTGTAGAGATCTCCTTATCTGACATTCCCTTGTTTTTTAGTTCAAGCGCATTTTTATATAATTCTTCTATGCTGTTCATAATATCACCCTGAAATTTAAAAAGGATCTTTTTATTATTCTTATCATTGCACATTAATACATATTGAAGATTTTAATCTTTGTAGGCATTTTTCTGAGAACAGAAATGTTTTAGTACGGTGTATTGTAGTTTAACTGTCAGCATTCCCAAATTTTGAATCCCTGATCCAACAGTCCATCTATGGTTTTATGCAGAATTTCCGAATTTCTTCTGAGCTCCTCTCTGGACATTTCTATCCTTCCCCAGTTTATATTATTGCTTTCCCATCTTGGAATTACGTGAAGATGGTAATGGTTCACTTTTTGATTTGCACATTCTCCATTATTTTGTCCAATATTAATTCCTTCTGCTCCAAGAGCTTCACGCATTGCCATGGCAACTATCCTTGCGAGCCCTTGAATTTTTAAATAAACTTTCAGTTCAATATCAAATATGTTTTCATAATGATTATTTGGCATTATTAAGGCATGTCCATTTTCAACAGGATAAAGATCCATGAAACCGGTAATCTCGTCATCCTCATAGAAATTATATGATTCCTTCTTCTTGCCTACAATCTCACAAAAAACGCATCCTTCCTTATCCAATGAATTGGAATCCTAAATGCGCAATTAGATTTTTCGATTTTATACCCGGCAATGCTAAATTATGAATCATGAATACAAATACTCCTATTTTTCAAATCGCACTAAGCATCTGTTTCTTAAGAGCTAAAACATGATAAATACTGAGTGGCAATAATGTAAATAATGTCTAAAGGAAATATTAAGATTAATCCACCACCACCTCCAGTAGTAACGCCACCTCAGCCTTCAAGTAAATATCAGGGAGTAAAGCATACTATCCTTGTAATGAGCGGAAAGGGTGGAGTTGGGAAAAGTACATTTTCTGTAAATCTTTCCGTAACACTTGCAAAAAAATTCAAAGTCGGACTTATAGATGCCGATATCAATGGCCCGGATGATCCACTTCTTCTTGGTATTTCCAAGGAAAAACTTGTAGCCAATGAGAAGGGAATCATACCTGCTTCAACAAAGTATGGAGTCAAGGTAATTTCCATGGCTTTTATGTTGCCGGATGATGGTACCGCAGTTATATGGAGAGGTGCCCTAAGACACAAGGCTATTCAACAGTTCCTTGAGGATGTATTCTGGGATAATGCAGACTATGTTATTCTTGATTTACCACCAGGAACTGGTGATGAGGCTCTGACGGTTTCCCAGCTTGTACCACAGGCAGATGGTATAATAATTGTCATCACTCCTCAGGATGTTGCTTTACTGGACGCCAGAAAAGCCATAGATTTTGCCTCAAAGCTGAAAATAAAGGTTATTGGCATGGTTGAAAACATGAGCGGATTTGTGTGCCCTCACTGTGGAAACACAACAAATATATTCAAGAGTGGGGGAGCCGAGGAACTTTGCAAGAGGCTTGGGATTCCATTTCTAGGAAGAATACCGATTCATCCAGAAATTGTAGAAAATGGAGATCTTGGAATACCTGCAGTCGAAATATCTAAGGAAATCAGAAATGAATTTGAAAATATCACCTCTAAAGTAGAAGAGATTCTAGAAAAATCAAAATCTTAAATCAAACGTTATTTTAATAGCGTTTCAAATACTCTAAAATTTTTTCTTCCTTGCTCGAAACGTTTGATAATGATTTAATTGCAAAGATGAACATTGAATCATCAAAATAAAAAAATAAAAATACACTTGTTGGAATGAATACCGGTAAATAACTTTAGCATGGATTGTGCATTCGGTCGATTAGTGGCTGTGGACTTAATATCTCGCCAAAAGACTTGATACTTACATCCCAGCTCTATCAAACT
>JAJZJZ010000090.1 GCA_021809755.1 Thermoplasmata archaeon | reverse complement strand
AATAAGGCAGATCCATGGATTCCCCGAAACTTTTCTGAAATTTATCACATTTATGGTCTCAGCTACTCCTCAACGGCACTTTACCGGTTCTTCAATCCATCTCAGGAAAAATTAGGTTTAGAGGAACACAGAACCGTTGCCAATGTGACAGGAAACACAAACACTCTCATTCCCGGTAACATTTATTCTTTCTATCATTTGAATAAATTAACAAAAAACGGCTCAAGCGGGCAGGGAATAAAGATTGGCATTCTTGGCGTAGGAGAATCAGTTGATATGAATTGTGTAATAAATTTCTGGAACTCGTTTGGTATCAGCAATCCAAATACGAATTTAATAAATTTAACACCTTCTGGAAGTAACAGCTACAGTCAGGGGTTAGAAGCTGATCTCGATGTGGAATGGGCTGGAGCAATGGCTCCCAACGCAACAATATATGATGTAATGCAACCCTTTAACCTTACCGGCATTGGAAATAACGCTGTCAATCTGGAATTATATTATATGCTGAATGTTATCGATCCTAACATAATCAGTGGGAGTTGGGCTGAACTTCAATTTCATCATGATCAGGGGTTCGCAGATATTTACAATAATATTGGTCTTCAGGCTGTTGTGGAAGGAGTAACAATTTTTCTCGGATCTGGAGACAGTCATGATTTGAATTATCTGACTGTGATGGGTTCGAAATATATTGTTACAGTGGGGGGCATATATTCAAAACTAAACAGCTCGGGAGAAATAGTGAACCAATATGCATGGTATAACTTATCAGGAAACTGGTATGGTGCACCAACAGGTTCAGGGGGAGGAGAAAGCTACTTCTTTACGATTCCCGGGTATGAGAAAAATTATTCAATAAGGGTCAATGGAACAGATAACATGGAAGGACTTCCAGATTTGGCAATGCCGGCCTCTGAACTCATTACTTTTGCATTTGGAGAGTATATCATCGGGAGCGGAACTAGCTTTGCCACCCCAATATTGGCAGGAATGATGGCGTCCATAGAGAGCGGAATTTCTGCAGATAGAAATTTAACCGGCAGATTAGGATGGATTCAGCCAATGTTATATAATTTAGGATATGGAAATAAGTGGGGTGAGAATCCATATCTTAACGTGAGTTATATAGAGCCGGGACCATGGGTTAATTCAGACAGTTATCTTGGAACGGGTTGGAATGCGTATGCTGGAATTGGCGCTATTAATGTATATAACCTATATATAGACATAAAAAACTATGATTCCCAGTAAAATTACTTCACTTTTTATTTTTTTAAGGTTCTTCCAACTTTCATGTGGGTAATTTTATCTAATGTTTAGATATATTATTTCATGGACGAATACCAGCGGAATTCAACTTGGTATAACATAAATTGCCCTGAAAGATTAACAAAGTGTCGCTGGATTAAATCAAGAAAGTGGTTGAAGTATTCATCATACATGCAAAGCCTCCAATAATACAGTGCACCAAGCATGGAATAAGGTATACCGTTATGCAATTGTCGGAGCGCGGATCAAGGTTCACTATGAGATTCGAATCAAAATTCATAAGGAAGCTCCAGAACATGGGCTTATACAATTTCACCGAGATCATGGGTATCTCATGGAATCAGGCTTGGGCATCATTGATTGCGCAGGAAAGAGGGGGATATCCAAGAAGAATCTAAGGGCCAGGAATTGGGGAATGATAATAAATCATACAAGAAAGGACATAAACACATCACTCTCTTTATGGACACGGAGAATGGTGGTGTTGATTTCATCTCCATGGAAAGGAATAAATCCTCGTAGGATCATTATTATGAATCACCTGGCAAGGAGTATCTAACTAGAATAAGTGCTGTTTTAATGGATATGCTGGTTCGTACATTTCCTCCAATATTGAACAAGGGCCTAACGCATATGGAAAGATCGTCTTTGACTTCTTCCATGTCATGCGACTTGTGAATGAGGCTGTTGATTTCGTGAAGAAGGAGGAGGAGAACCGTGAGATTCAGAAGAAAGGGTTCATGGATCTCAGTGGTTCAAGGTACATATGGATGTATTCACAAGAGAATCTTCTGGAAATGTACAGGGAGCGTTACAATTCCCTGAATAATTCTGAGCTCAGAACAGGAAAGGCCTATTCCATGAAGGAAAATATCAGAAACCTCTGGAATATTGCATCACTGGTAGAAGCGAGAGATTACTGGAACAGGTGGTACTAATAGATTTTTCTCTCATCCATACATGCCATGGAGGTAGTGGCAATGATGATGTTGATGCACATAGAAAAGATACTGAACTATTTCACTCACAGGATTCACAAATGGGAAGGCTGAAGGAATCAATTCAAAGATCGCACTGATTGAAAAAATGGCCTATGGATTCAGGATCAGAAGTCATCTGAAGAGAGCAATATACTTCGAATTCGGAAATTTGGACATGTATACACGGTCACCCACACAAAACTAGGAAGAACCCCAAAATTGAAAGTCAAAAAAAGGTAGGACATGCAAGGGCTGGTTACAATGAAGCGTTAATGAAGAACTTATAGTTTTTAAGAGTATATCATATAGTTTCCTACTTGGTATGAAACAATAAGAAAGTTTAATTAAGGAGATAGCATTATAATATTATGGTAAACGAAAACATAGAAAAGGAACAAGAGTATGAGAATGAAACAGTATTTCAGGAAAAAGAGAAGAGAAGCGTCAGGAATATAGAACTGGACAAGCTTTTCCTCGGCGAATTAAATGAGAGACTCGAACCGGGTGACCTAGAGGGGCTATCTGCCTCAATTAAACAGGTTGGGGTTCTTGAGCCACTTGTAGTTAGACCGGTTGGACTTAATGGGCAGAAATTCGAGATAGTGGCTGGAGGTAGAAGATACAGGGCTTCTAAAATAGCTGGCATAACAAAAGTTCCGTGCATTGTAAAGGAGCTAAATGACGTTGACGCACTTCAGATTTCATTTCAGGAAAATGAGGAAAGAAAAAGCGCAAGTCCTCTCGAATATGGTATGCTTTGCTGGAAACTAGCAAACAGAATAGGAGACCTCAAGGAGGTAGCCGATCTTCTAGGAAAAACGGAGTCATGGGTTATGTCTAGGATAAATGCGTATGAACTCTACAATAAATCCAAAATTAATATAGAAGAAAAAGGACCGAACGGCGACATTGTTAGAAATGAAACTGGGTCTAATCAGTCTCTTGGCATCGTTGATTCTAACATGATCATGAGTGCAATAACGAGTAGGCAAGTGAACAGGTACATAGCTCAGCAAGGGGAAAACCAGGAGGGACTGAGGACAAAACTTGTAAGGGACATATCTGCAGAATTTCCTAAACTTTCGCCGCTTCAAAAGAAAAGGCTAATATCAGAATTTAAGAAAGATCCAAGAGTTCCTATATCCGGACTTACAAAGAAGATCATTGAAGAACCAAGCGGAATCAAAGTGAGTATCTCGTTTAACTCCGAAATCTCTAAGAAAATTGAGAAAATATTGTTCGCTGAAGACAAAAAAATAGAGATGTGGATAAGGGAGTTGGTAAAGAAGGAAATAGAGAGAAGAGAATCACTATTGAAATCGGAGGCCTGATAATATGGTGACAGTGATTAGGGGTGTGGAGAAAGCTGAAATAATTGATGCCACTCCAACACCTAAAGGCACATTCCTGGCCCTGATCCGAGCCGGCTATACCCTTCCAGATGCAGTGGCAGAATATGTCGATAATTCTATTGAACAGGCCATAAACAATCGCATCGACAATAGCGGTTCAAGCAGGGTTGAAGTCAAAAGTATTACTGAAGGTGCTGAGGGAATTATAGAAATTATAGATAATTGTGGAGGGTGCCCCAGAAGAGATGCGGTTCGTTTTATAAGGCCTGGAGAAAGTGGAGTGGATCCAGAAGAGGGAAACATATCTAGATTTGGGATAGGTGGAAAAGCAGCTGGTCTAGCTGTGTCAAGTTCAGTGGAAATATTGAGTCGAGCGTTATCAGAGAAAGGATGGAAGATAGTACTGAATCGCAATACCATGCTAAACAAAAATGATTGGAAGTTTGAAATTTCCGATCTATCCTCCAATGAAAATATAATTGAAGGATCAACACAGATAAGGCTTCATGTCACAGATTTTTCAGATTTCCAGAAGTTTCCAATAAGGGGTAAAGAAAAACTAGAAGAGAGATATGGCATCAAGGATCTTTTAAATAAAATAAGCATAAGTTTCAACGGTGTTAAATTAAGTGCTGCTGACCCTGAAATTGAACTTTTAAATAATATAGAAGCACCGGAGAGGTGTATACCATTGGAAGCCAATGAGAATATTAGGGTTCCAACAAAGGAAAATAACATTTCAAAAACTAGGGAAATTTCAGTTAAGGTAAAGCTAGGTTTGATGACTGAAGGTTCAAGGATAAACAAATTCGGTATGAATATATATTGTAATGGGAGATTGCTTGTTAAAGACAACAAGATAGGAATTTACGAACAGTCTTTCGGTGATGAAAAGGTTGGTCATGCTGGAATCGAGTTGATTTGGATAAGAGGAATAGTTTATCTTAGTGGTCCCGCAGAGGCTATGCCTTGGAACAGCAGAAAGAACGATCTCGATACCACCTCTCCCACGTATAGGAAGCTCGAGGAAATACTGAAGGAGACAGTACGGAAATTTCTGGAACGGATGGGAGAAGCTAAGACAGATCTTAAGGATAGAACTGGAGATAAAAAAATACCGGGAATTCGAGATGTCATAGTGGATCATTATTATAGGGAACTTGTTATTAACTCAAATTACGAAATTAAGGTAAGGCAAAATGTTCGCAACTCTAGACCATTTGTTGAAGCGAAGAAGAATTTCAATTCTTCAAACACGGGTAATGGCAAAGGTAAACGGTCTGATATCCCAAGTCCTCCGGTAACAAAGGAAACTGTATATTTAGCGGCATATGTGGAAACAAAGATGCTTGAAGAAGTACGGGAAAAGATAAGAAAATACTATGGAAAGCCCAATGTAACAAATGCAGACGTAGTTAGAATAATCATAGAGCACTACAAAAATTGCAATAAAATTTAGTTCATTGACACATCTCTCAATCTTTTTCTTCTCTACAGGACGCACCCAAGTTAAGTTTAAGTGGGTAAACCGTCTTGAGAATTTCCTATCCGGAAATACAGAAAAAATATTTAAAATCAAGGTCATCTGACTTTCATGAGGGTAAGAATTTTCAGAGCATTTATTGTTATTGCTTTTATTTAGGCTTTCCTGTAAAGTTTGCCATCATAATGTACCATCACTTGATTGAACGCGCCCCAAAAATTAATCAAATTGCCCTAAATCGGGTCCGCATTCTATAGAAAAATCAAAGCACAATAACTTTTGAATCTCTTATACTTAGGTAGCATGTCATCTAATATAGTTTTTTGATAGATCTCTTAGAACTTACCCGTCTTCCTTCGAAGCTTTTATCGATTGTATTCCGATCGTTTATGTGTTAGAGACTCTTTATTAAGTCTTGGTTCATCTTTCTCTTTGGTTTTACATCATCTTTCTGTTTATACTACACTACCGGTGGCATCCTCTGAACATTCTTCTGTTTCTTTCTAACTTCCATATCTCTCTTTTGCTCGTAAGAATCTATGAGACATTGAGGTGGAAAATTGAATTTTACATTCTCGACTGTTATTGTCCTTGCATGATAACCTAAATTTGGAACCTGAAATCTGGGTATACAGGAACTCCTCTCCTTTCCTGAACTGATTGTTTTTCAGCAACTTGCCCTTAAATACGCTTTGCCCTTATGTAGTTCAAAAAAAAAACTTTTATAAAGCCCATAGTCTGCGCATCTATATTTTCCCATTTTGAAACAGTAATGAAGGTTATAAGATTTCTGTGTCTGAAATGTTGGGCAACAATGTGTACGATCATATTCTGAACCTTATGCCAGTCTCTGGAATTCACAATTACATTAGCATTATCCAGTACGACAGCGTTACTTTTTTAGGTCTCCATCAGCAATATAATCTGCAAAAATCTGTAACTTCGAACATAACTCTATTCTGATTTAATGTGGCATAACACGAATATGATAGTTCAAGTGCTGCATAAGATTTGCCGCTTTTAAATACATACCTTTCAGCGACAAGCGAATTAGAATATATTATTGTAAATTCTATTATGAACCAAGCATTGGACAAATTCTCACCAGGTTTGACCTTTTATTTACAATATCAAAAGCGTATAGAAATGACCCTGATAAATTTTAAACTATTACACTATGAAATCAACAAAAATTGTGGTACTTCTTAATATGCTTATTCATTGGATTTTATTTCCTGTGCCTTATCATTATAATTAAACATGGATGAGCACTTCTTCTAGGACATAATTTAAAAATTCGCAATGGTTATTGAAATATACTTATATATTAAATGTGATAATTCTCTATTTATTGTAACAATAATATATATAAAAACAATGAAGTGTTAAATCTAAACTAAAATCAAATTAAACAACATTTCATAATACACACATCGAACATTTATATATATGCGAGAACCGGGATTTGAACCCGGGTTAAGGGCTTGGGAAGCCCCTGTGATGACCGCTACACTATTCTCGCACCAGTAACCTGAATTTTGTTGTCGTTAAATATATTTCTCATAATCAGAAAATCAATGATGAAATTAAATTCCATTAGAAAGTACTAAGAACAAAAGTGTATTGATAAAAAAAATTTGGGATGGTTTAGTACCATCCTCTGGCTTTCATAGCATCTGCTACTCTTCTTACTGATATTATATAAGCACCCATT
>JAJZJZ010000089.1 GCA_021809755.1 Thermoplasmata archaeon | reverse complement strand
ATGAAGCCCCTGTTAATTCCTCTTATTATATACGCCATCCGCATGATTCCGTGCGATGGAAAACCCCTGAGGTCGCCTTCCGTAAGCACCTTAGACGTCACCTCTGCTTCTTCTTTAGCTGCCCCCAGGTTTAGGAGTATTTCCTCTATCCAAGATTTCTCTTGTTCGAACTTCACGTGCATAACACAATAAATATGAGTTGTATGAAAATCTTCGTATCCTGGAGTAATATATTATATTCTAACAGGACGATATCTTTCAGTTTTGTGGAGCATAATAAATATTCTGCCTAGGTTCAGGAAATCATATGGTCCAAAAAGTTAAGAAAATTAAACGGTACTTCTGTAACGTTTCTCGACTTGGTCTATATCCCCCTTGGGTAAATGGGCTTGGCCGTATGCGCTTAGTTTTAAAGCGAATATAGTAATCTGAAATTTTCTCCTCAAGTAACAAAGGTAACGTTGATTTATAAGAATCTCTAACAAAATTAATATTGTTGTAATTCAATTTAAGCTACTAACTGCAAACAATAGGTGATGTCCTTAACCGAAGAAAATCCGGAAGATGCAATATTACGCCAAGAATCAGAAGTTGACAGATTAAAATCGGATCTTTATGAAATATACACAGACATCGACGCAACTACAAAATTGGGGGACGAAGAATTAACTGATTATCTAAAGCATTTAAAAGAAGAGTCAAAAAAATTCTATTCGGAAAAAGGATCAGTGATATTTGAAACCACAAATATTCTGACGGACGCAAATGAAGAATTAAGTAATTTTACACGCAAGATATACAGTTATTACGACAAAATCGATATATTCACGATTATCTCAATATCCGGGGTTTTGATATATTATCTATATAGCGTTCATATAATCTCGTCTCTATCTTCAGTAAATTTGTTTTATGTTGTATTTGGCATAGCCATAGCTTCTATCTCAAAGATCACCACATCTTTTCTGCGAAAAGAGGTTAACTCCACACAAAAGAAGCTCTACTCCGCGTTAAATGGTAAGTTCGATATTATACGAGAGAAGTTGATAAAAAACAAACTTTTTAAAATAGATATTGACGTATTGTCAAGATATGCAGCCACTCTATTGGAAAAAAATAAGCTTGGAGTAGATACTGCAAGGATACTCTTTCCTAAATTTAACGCCCTTTTCGCTACAAAGGCAAGAATTGCATCTCAAAGAGTTTTTAAGAATGAACTAAGAACTTCTATTGTAAGATATGGACTAAACAATAACAACAGCTTGTTAGAAATGATAGAAGCGAAAAATCTCTTAGTTGACTCAGAAAACGAATTTATTGAAGTGATATCGAAAGAACTGGGGCCTCCTAATCAAATCGACCCAGCATTTATCAGACTCTCTTATTTTGACTTAAAGGAAAATAAATCTCAATCAATTATTGAGTGGTCAAAGATAAGTAAATCAAACACGCTTTTGCGTGAATTAATAGGTCACATACTTAGCACGATAGATGTAGATCGAAGGAGCTTTGACCTTAGGTCAAAGGCTTATGGTGCCATATACAAATTGATAGCATCTGAGGAAGTTTTCAACATTGAAAGATTTTTTGAGATATATGAAAAGTTCTATGGTCCCTTACTCGAAGATAAGAAAACTCTAGTAAATGGTCTCAAAAGATATGGTTTTACAGACGTTGAATGCGAAGAAATGATAATGTCATACCCTCCGAAGACGGTTCAAAGGGAAAGTTATGAAACCGAACTCTTCAATGTAGCCTCTAGCTTTTTGAAAGTCGATGCCTCTATAATATCTCTGATTTACCAAGATGAGAAGGCCAATATAGAAAAAAGAGCAGAATCATGGAGAATCTTGACAAAAAGTGATGGAGCTCTCAGAGAATTTGTTACAAGGTTAGTTTTTAATGGATTTTTTGTAAAGTCCAATGAAGCGACTTTGAAGATGAGCAAGTATATAACTTTTCTATCATTGTACTTCAAAAATTTTGATAGTTTTTCTTTGTCCTATGCAATAGATGATGTGAGTGGTCAGATAAAACAAATAACCCAGGTCAAGAATGAATTTACTAGTCTTCTAGAACGTTATAGTTTAAATTTGAAGGACAAGGGAAACAAACTGGGACTGTCAGAATATATTCCGAGCGGAAACTTTTCTGACAAAGATTATCGTTATGAAATAGATATTGCAGACTACATATCCAGTATGTTAAATATCAATAGCAGCTTTTTACTGTTACTCTATTATGACTACACTGAAAGCGAGCGCGTTTTAGAGTTATACGGACTAATCAAACAGAATAACAATATCGCCAAACTATCGGACTTTCTTATTGGGAATGGGATTATGAAATTAAGCAGTGATACAGAACCAAAGAATTTGTCAAATATGTTAACTTCATTGTTGAAACAGGAGAGAATGTTTGGGGTCTCTCGCATTAAAGACATATTTTACGAGTACTTCCAGATTTATGATTATAGCTTAAAAATTGTATTGGAGTTGGAAGATGAAGGTATTTTAGAAGATTCCAACAGACCATCCTTTGGAGAGATAGTATCTACGCTGAAAGATTATCCTGATAGTTTTGGTCTTTTTAGCAAGGTTTCAATTGTCATTCTATCGAAGTTAAAGGCATCAAACATTATCTATATTAGAGATGATAAAGCATACAACTCATTAAAAATAGCTTCAACTGCCATCTATGCAACAAAATTCTCGATGTCAGGCATTCTCGAAGAATCATGTAAAAATGCCATGCTGGATGAAACCGCATTAAAAATTATATATAAATTTGTCGAAATTAGGGGAAGAGAAGAACTTCTGTCTGAAGGAATAAGAACTAACCTTCGAGAGATTTGCAATAAAGTGCTTGAGGAGGAATATCAAAACTATGAAGATATAAATCTGCTCAGACAACATCTTGGGTTAAAACTCCTTCCGAATAGAATTGGAGATTTACGAGCCAGCAGGATGAAAGACATGATAAACACTATGTCAAGGACTAAGCAGGCCACAATTGAGAGACTTGAGAAAAAGATTATTGATATGCAAGAAAAAGAGGAGAGGGTCAAAACTTTCTTTAACCAGAGGTTGACTACAAGTCTGATAAGAAAATCACTAGACATGCAATTATTTTCTGCGTATATTATAACAAGTAAGGGCGGCGGAGCCATAATGACAGAGATTGTCGACAATTATCTTCCGACCTCTGCTAAGTCACTCTACAGAAAGTATAGAAAAACAGAATTATCGAACCTCATAATGAAAGCCCCGGGCCCCGCAATTGGTAATAACACTAGAATTGGACTGGTACCGATTGGTTTGGGATTCGAAGAATTTGGAAGATATTTCAACGAAGCATATTTACACGCAGTAAGACGTCGTTTGCTAAACAAGGGGAATCAAGAAACTGTAGCAGGAGAGGAGTTCAGTGAACCAGTAATCGGCGAAGGAAAATATCATGCTAATTTAATACGCATCAACCCGTCGGGAGATACTTTCACTCGAATAGGAGATGAGAATGATGAGGTTTCTGACGACCATCCCCTCCAAGCCATTAAAGGGTTGATGAGTAGGTATGCACCATTTCAAAGGTTTAGTATTATAGCTTCCATGGAATACGATGACGAAAACAAAACCGAATCCCTCATTAGAGTTGTGTCGGACTTTGTGGACATAGCATCTGGTATAGATAATATCAATGATAACAAAATTTCAACTATCATAAGAAATCAAAGAATTAAGAAGTCCCTTGAAGATGGGGTATTCGACAAAAACTTCAAGAAAATGTTCCAAACTGAACGTATCTCCACGTACTCTTTAGAATTGTATAGTAAATTTTCAGGCTCCAAAGCAGAGAGAAGAAAAAACATCGCTGACAACTTCGAAGAAAAGTTGAAGTCTGTAATAAAGTCACTTGGTGCTAAACCAAGCAAAGAGGACTTCGAAAAGATAAAGGTAAATGTTTTAGAAGGCCTTATGATGACGGGGGAGGTTTTGACAACTCTAAAATTTAATTAATTTCACCGCTCGCACCACCCAATACTTTTGCAAAAATGCATAGGCAACCACAATAGAGCCTCAATATTCAGACCGTCAAAAGTCAACCAGTCATAAAAAAATTAAGGCTTTCAACTCACTTTTAATTGAATTTTCTCTTGTGATAATAAATTCGGTGTAGTTGTCACCACTTAAATATTGTTGGGCATCACTGCTGATCAGATGACTATCCAAAGTCTCCGTAATCATCCTATCATTTCGAAGTCTAGACTTCATTTCGTCAAGATAAGAGGACGGTTTCTTGTTCAAAATGGATTTATTAGTAACCTCTGAAATTAGAGTCCTATTAAGTATTGAATTCTCATCTTCTAATGCTAAGCCTGACTTCTTAGGAAATATGTGATGGTCATTTAATGTACTCAGTTCAACTGATTGTCCGGTGTAAAAATCTTTGGGGCTCTTAAGAGCAATTACGGTTAGTATGGCTTTGTATAATCCGCCCTGCATGACCTTTCTAAAGCTCAAATTGTCGATTTCTGCTTGTGCATTTAGAACTACGGATGGTTTTTTGTTATCATTAGAGAGCCACTCAGATACATCATCAAAATCTTGTTTGATTGCAGTATCACTTGAACCAGCATACCTGCCAGTCACAACACAACTCCAGTACCAGCTATCGATTTTATGAAAATCATCTGCATTTCTAGCTTTCTTCAAAAGGGCAGCCAGGCTAACGAGGATTGTCTTGTATGGGAGGTACTCTGATCTGAAAACACCGTAACCTGTCACTGTATTCTTGGCCCTCATGAACGCTTTATCTAGCAAAGAACATGCTTCTTTCCAATCTGTGGCATTGAATTTGAATACTTTTGGGTTTATAAGAACATTCTTTTTCACATCTTTTCCTTTAAGTAAGGCGATGATTTGAAGAATGAACTTTGGGTATTCTTCATTGTCTATAGAACAAAAGCCCGTGATTTCATTTTCATCATTGTTGTAATAATTTTTCCATAAGTCTCTTAGTTTTATACCTTGTTTGTAAAATACTGCTGTTGCAAGTGCGAAAACAGAGAGTTGAACCCCAGTCCTATTTATCCTCTCAAATATCTCAGCAACTTCAGCAAATGACTTGTTTTCCAATGTCAAAACTGGAATTTCAAAATTAAACCAATTGCTGAATAAAGACTCGATGGTCTTTCGTTCGGTATCTACTGATTTATACTCCTTTCCTGAAGCAAGTGCATAGCCAACGTACTCTCCCAACCATGATGAAAGTGAATCCCTATCTCTTAAGCAAGCAAATGGGATGAGTTGTTCACTAAAACAGTATTGCTTGAACCAATTCTGTTCAAGGACTTTATTAAAGTTTTCACAACGTTCAATAAGTTCTCCAAATGAATATTTCCTTTTGCCTTCTCCAAGGTCCAATTCATGGTTCTTTCTCGCGTCATGCTCTGAAATGGCAAGTATGTCAGAGGTATCCCAATCTTCGGAAGTTGTTGCTGTCAAGCGTTTGCTTAATTTCACAAAATATCTATGTGGGTATGATGCACCCTTTGGAGAAATCCCGGGGGGGTTATATAGAACATAAAACAGGGCAGTAATTCTTTGCTGCCCATCCAAAACAGCTTTTTCTGAATGGCTCTCATCCACTACTTTTGGAAGAGACTCCCTCAATTCTTGAAGACCTTCAATATAACGTAATTTAAATTCAAATTCCTTCCCTCTTCTGATGAATAGGAAAGTCCCTATAAAATAGTCATTTAGTATAGAAACCAATAAATCTTGTATGTCAGAATTAGCCCAGACAAAGCTTCTCTGAAATTCTGGTAGTACGGTTTTTGCATTATAACATTCTTTAACTATGGCTATTGGTTGTTCATGGGCCGGTTTCACATTGCTCATTGAACTGTTATATTTTCAATTGTTTTTAATTTTATCTCTGCCACTTTCTGGTGGAAAAACAATTTAGAGGTCTTCTTTTACTTATCCTTGCAGTTATTTTTGATAACAACTTAATAATAATTGGTATACCAATTGCTTTGAAAATATCGATTAACCTCTTAATTAATTAGATGGAAGATAACAGACACTAGCAAACACGCTTTAGGGACAATTCCTTGTGAGATTCAGACTCTGTCTTTCGGAATGTGATGAAATAAGCTTCCTTGCCTTATCTATGAAATTAACATCTTTCATGGATTCGAACAGAGACTTTACTAATGTCTCCTTAGATGCTACTATTCTAAACATCAACGCTAGTTCCTCATCCTTTTCACTCATCTTGGTGTAAATTTCCTTTCCTTTCTTTGAAAGATTTGGTACGGTGGAAGTCGATAATCTCTTCATCCTGACACCCTCTATTGAATTAGTTGCATCTTCTTTCAGTTTCCTCAATTGATCGACACTGCCTTTCCTTTCTTCTCAAGGTCCCTTATGAAGTCTGAAAATTTATCCCTGAATTCAACTGGACTCTCCCTGGCATCCCTTATGATTTTCTGGGGTGTTTCACCGGTAAGCTCGCAGTAATCCCCAAGTATTCTCAGATATACCGTTGCCGTAAGAATCGATTTTGTCTTCAGGTTATCGAACTATCTCTTTACGTCTGGGTCATGCAACATACTCTCGTACTTGGCAATATAAGTCATAATAATAATAACTGTGGAAACAATTTAAAGTATTCGCTTAATATTTTAAATGGGCTTGGCCGGATTTGAACCGGCGGCCTTCGCTGTGTGAGAGCGATGTCATAACCGCTAGACCACAAGCCCTACTCATGTGAAGGGCAAAGCCTGTTATAATTCTTACAGTCATGGACTTTAAGGGAATAGCAAAGCAGATGAGAAATGTCC
>JAJZJZ010000088.1 GCA_021809755.1 Thermoplasmata archaeon | reverse complement strand
TCTGAGAAGAGAAAGGTGCATATATCTTGTTTGAAGTCGAGATATAATATACATAGGTTCCATTTGTCAGATTTACTGTATGGTTAGATCCGGATCCGATTGGACCGGAAAGATAAGTGGTACCATTATTCTCTATGATGTCTACATACCAGAACATTCCAGATTGCAATCCTGTTTGGCTGAATGTTATCTCGTATAACTGAAGTACCATCTTTATTGTGTATGTGAAAGATGAACCTCTTACAGTTATGATACCGGATATATCCTTGTAATCATGCGATGTGGCAATGAACAAATAGGTTCCATTCGGAACGGAGAAAATATAAGATGTGTTTGTAAGCCGATAAGTTTTACCTTCGAATGTCAGATTCCATTCTTTACCAGTATGCAGACCTGATTGCTGTATTTTGACGTTATATTTTATTTCTGTGAATGTTATGTTTATCGTAAGTTGTGAGCCATTTATTGTGAATGTAGAAGCATAAGAAGGTGCATAGATCTTATTCATAGATGTAACATAGAATGAATAGGACCCATTTTGTAAATAGAAATGGTAGTGTGACGATTTTATCGGGCCAGATCCAGTTATGCCGGATATATTGACATACCATATGTTTCCAGGGGGCAAATTCTTTGAATTGAATGTAACATCAAAAGTAATAGGAACAAAAACAACTTGAAGTGAAATGCTTGATCCCGTGACTTTAAAGGAATTGTTATAAGATGGTGCATATTCTTTGTCGGTTGTTGAAATTACAAAATAATAAGTGCCATTGGTGAGATCAATAGAATACAAATCTCCTGTGATTTGACCCGAATCCATTCCATTTGAGAGGTTTACATACCAAATTGTTCCCTTAGGAAGACCAGCTTCATTAATACTTATAGAATTGTTGAACAAGGAGAAATTGATTGATGAGTTTACTGACTTTCCTTCAATTGATATTGATTCTTCTCTTATTTTTGCATAATAGGTTTTATCAATGCTTGCAAATGTTAGATGATAAGTTCCATTAGGTTCGTAGAGTGTTATTGAAGTTTTCGTTGATGAAAAAGAATTCCCTCCTGTAAAATTGACATACCATTGAGTGTTTTCCGGAAGGTTGGTTTCTATTATTTTAATATTATATAGATAACCAAACTGAAATAACTTTTGTTGCTCATGACCAGATACGTTTATTTCACCTTCTGATGTCAATGCAATAAAATGATGATCAGTGGTTGACACTATGTATGAATAAGACCCGTTATAAAGTGTCATATTATAGATGGACCCAGATAATATTGGACCCGATTTAAGACCATTGGTAAAATTGATGTACCAATTAACACCCTTTGGTAGCCCAGATTCTGAAAAAGATGTTTTAAAACTTTCTGCGAATACTAAGTTGATTTGGATGTCCTTATCTTTAACTAAGAACATATTCTGTGGTGATGAATATAAACTGTTGGTGGTACCAGCTGTAAAATTATAAGTTCCCTTTGGAAAATTGATAGTATATGACGATCCCGAAGGGATTGGCCCTGATCTTACTCCATTTGTCACGTTGAAATACCAAAATGCGTTGTCAGGTAACCCGTTTTCTGTGATCTTAACTGAATGAGTTACTAACGAAAGTGGATTTAATCCTACAGTCCAACCGTAGTACTGATTTTCAAAGGAAGATGAATAACCAGTATCCGTTGTGTTGAAATTAAGAGTGTTTCCTGTTATATTAAAGGTCTTCTTATAATAATAATTCCCATTATAGTTATCAAGAGCAGAGTAAATAGTCACTTTATTCTTAGCAGAAAAATTAAAAGATATTGTCGGCAACCCATAATTCGAAGAGAATACTGTACCATTAAAATTAAGTGTTGATTCATAACTTTTTATATATGTAGTTATTGTCAATAATCTTTCAGAACCAACTGAGACTGTTTCCATAGTGTTTACTCCACTGTAACTAAATGATGTTCCTCCATGAAGGAAGAAACTAAGATTTGCGTTGTTTCTCTGAATATCATTATTACTAAGCAACTTGTCAATGTATTTTATATTGATTGAATAATTGCCGTAACTTTCTGGGTTATTAGAAGTGCCATTTACCTGAAAATTTGTATAATTTTGTAGAAACTTTACATAAGCTGGATTTATATTTGAGACGTGTAAAGATTCAGAAACGTAATTTGTTAAATTGAATTTTAAACCTGAGTGAACCCACATTTCTTCTGTATTTGGAGGGAGGAAAAGAATCGTTTCAATTGTAATAGACGACCCTTCTATTTTAAAATCTCCTGAAGATGGTGCAACAAGATAATCAGCAGTATTACTAACAGTAAATGAATAACTTCCATTTAGCAAATAAAAGTTAATAGAATTCATTGAGGTGTTTAGGGAATCTAAATGTTTGTCAATATTAATCTCCCACCTAAATGCAGTAGGAAGACCTTTTTCATTAAAAGTCACTCTGTATTTATCTGTAAAAATAACCGTTTTTTCCACACTTTTGCCTGGGACTGATATACTTCCAAAAGCGTTAGGAGATCCATGATTATCACTAGAAGTTGAAAACGTATAAGAATGTGTTCCATTAGGCAGTAGGAAAGTATAGCTTAAACCTGATGGGATTGGTCCCGAATAATAACCTGATGTTAGATTTACATACCAAAATGAATTTGCCCCCAGTCCTTTTTCATTAAATGTTGCTTTATATGTATAATTTGAGAAATGTATTGTGATAGAATTCGTTGATGTACTGTTCACTATAAAATCATTTCCATTAGCTCCATACGAACTATAGGTATCCGTAGCTGTATAATTGTATGTACCATTTGGCAAATTTATAGAGTAAGTAGAACCGACTCCTATTGGTCCAGAGTCAATTCCGTTTGTGAGATTTACGTACCAGAATGAATTGTACGGCAATCCTTTTTCTTTGAATGTTTCCCTATGGGATGCAACTTTTAATGGTGAGATTGCTACACCCCATCCCTTGTATTCATTGATATCATCTCTGCTATATCCGGGATCCGTTGAATTGAAATACAATTCTTTGAAATTAATATGGAATGATTTTGAATATGAATAACTACCGTCTATGCAGTTTGAATAGTGTGATGAAATGGTAAGATTACTGGGAGAAGAAAAATCTAGAATTAAACTTGGCAAAGGATAATTGTCTTGAAATATTGTACCGTTAAAATTTAAAGTTGATTCTTCTGAAGATGTATAAGTTTGCAATGTGAGAAGATTGTAATTACTAGTTGATATTGTTTCCTCTGTGTTAACTCCGGGATAAGAGAATGATGTTCCGCCAGATAATGCAAAACTAATTTCTGTACCATTTTTTGAGATATCGTGGTTTACCAGCATCTGTTCTATTTTTTTTACATTGATTGTGTAGTTTCCATAGCTTTGAGGTATGTTTGTGGTTGCATTTACTACATATTGTGTTGATATTGATTGAAAATTTACCATAGCAGGGTTTGTTGTTGTTGACGAAATGGATTCTGATAGGTAATTAGTAATGTTGAATTTTGCCTCGTTCCTCACATACTCTACAGGGTAATTATAAGGTATGAATGCTATGGCTTTGATTGTGATCGGTTTTCCGCGAATTGAAAAAGAATCTGTGTATGGTGAAGCAACGTAATCGGTGGGTGCTTTAACCGAAAAACTATAACTACCGTTTTCCAAATAAACGGAGTAGTTTGATGACTCAATAGGGCCGTATGTTTTATCATTTATGCCCAAGTACCAGTTTGTGTTTTCTGGTAACCCTGTTTCTGAGAATGAAACTTTATATGACTTTACAAAGGTCACCACAACAGAAACGTTGCCATCATCTACTCTAATACTATTATTAATTGCTCTGTATGAGACGTTATTAGTTCCTATGCAGTACGAATAATTACCGTTATCTAGCTTAAATGTATATTCTGCTCCTGAAAAAATTGGTCCAGACTTCATTCCATTGGACAGGTTTACATACCATATGACTCCAGGACTGAGGCCGTTTTCTTTAAAAGTCAATTCATATGGAACCTGTACCGGCAGCTGATCTTGAACCAGATTATATGCGTTTATACTTCCCCATCCCACCGCAAGGTTATATCCTTTAAGAGCGGGATATTTTGCATTTGAACCATTATATATGAAATAAAATGGATCAGGTTTCTTTAAATTTCCCTGATATTGAGATTGTCCGTATTCATAAAGTAGGGGATTTATGAATCCTTCAGAATTCCCCAGAGAATGATCCACCGTAGCTATCAACCCAGCTGTTAATGGAGATGCAATACTAGTTCCCCATACTGTCATATAACCTGAATTAGAGCCTAATGTGACATAAATACTCATATTTGCGCCTACTGCTGCCACATCTGGAGTGCCTCTTCCAGAAGTTACGTTATTAACGCTTGAATATTTATTGATTACAGATCTTGAATCGTTTGAATTAAGCTGCCATGATGGTTCTTTAAATATGGCACTTACACCTCCTTCACTTCCATCACCTGCACTCGGACTACCATACCACACAGACTGACTTTTTATGCCCGTAGTACCTGTTCCAGTTGAAGAATCAGTTCCGTTGAGATGAGTATTGGTTCCCCCAACTGCAAGAGTGCCAAAATTATTGTATGACATTGATGCTGGGAAACTAGGAGCTCCACTTTTCAAATTTCCGTTATCTCCCGAGGATGCCATAACCGTTATGCCTCTTGCAGCAGCTTCTTCTTCGTATTCCATCCATGTTGTATCATTTGTATCGCTAGTCCCCCATGAGTTGGAAATTGCCACTACCTTTGATAATGCTCTGTCTACAGTTGAATTGTAGCTAGGATTGAGAATTGCCGCAAAGGCCTGATCAACATCAGATAGGGTGGCGGAAGGGCCATATACTTCTACTATCTTTGCACCAGGAGCTGTAGAACCAACCATTTCCAGGTCCAGCGTGCTTTCAATGTTTGCAGAAGTCTGATCACTTGACGCTGAACTCCCTGGTACAGGGGCTCCAAGAATAGGATAGCCATATACTGTAGGTCTTGGTTCATTAGATGGCAGGTTATGATCAAAATAATAATATAAATTTGATGGCACATAGGGGGCTACCGAGTTACCACATGAATCTTGTCCTGACCAGAGGATTGTTGCAATTGTTTCGTTTGTTGGATATCCATATTGCCCATAGAGTTGCTTAAGTTGATATGCTTGCTGCAAATCTGACCCGTATAGCACCTCCGAAGAGTTTGAACCTGAAAACATTGGTGATATTGATGGCCTTATCATATTATTAAGGCCAACAATGCTGGATATTGCCCCGTAGTTCACAGATAGTTGGAGTTGACTATCTGGAGCAAAGTAAGTCTCATTTTTTGAGTGAAATTTTACTAATTTTGTATCAAATATACTGTCAAATAGACTCGCAGTACCTTTCAACCCGATTGAGACCCTATCAGAATAAGATTTAACAGAAAACCCAGATTTCTGAAAATAATCTACATATTTAGAATATTCTACTGAAGACGGAGAAAACAGTTTATTAAATTCTCGTGCTGTCAAAAATTTATGATAAAAGATTGAATGCTTATTTTGAATGGAACTCAGAAAAGTAGATAATTCAGACTGATTGTTGAATGGTAGTGTTAGCATAACATTCAGGCTCTTTGTTTGCGATAATACTCCTATTTGGTTAGAACCTATGATCGCTCCCGAAATAGAATTCGGTATCAAGAGCGAATTATCTTTCTCAGAGAGATTAATCTTTTTACTTCCACTATCTATATGAGGGATTGAAATTCCCGGGATAATCATTAATATAATAACTAAATAGATAATTATCTTGTTAGATATCACAGGATATTAATAAACTAATTAATTATAAATATGTGCTTTTTTAGACCTTTACTATTTTCAATTAATCTTTTATTGATTTGATACAACTTACGTAAGTATGTAAGAATATTTCTTTTGTATGAGTCTGATGAGAGATAAAAACCAGATTTCAAAAGAGTTTTGATATCACTCAGTGAGATCTTATTTACAAGTTATCATCCAATATTTATTTCCAATAACGTCACTTTCCCCGCTATGAGGAATATATCAGAACTCACAGAATAACTTTTCTAATCGATGAGAGTCATGTTATTTTTAACAATTCTAAGTATATAGAAAATACTCCAATGAACACAAGCAAAGGGACTTGAAAGAGTAAACGAATTGATAATAACTTGTGCTGAAACTGAAAAGGGGACTAGCCTATGGTGAAGTAGAAAAATATATAAATACAGTTCATGATTTTATCAACGGAAACAGATGGCCATGAATGATCATGAAAGCTTAAAAGATCTAACAAAACAGCTAAAAGATGTTCTTTTAAACAATCCAGTTGAGGCACAGTCCCATTTCATTATGGCCCAGGGACTTGAGAAACTTGGAAGATACGAAGAGGCCATAAATCACTATGAAAGGGCAATCAACGTGGAAACTGAGAATTTAGAATACAGATACGCAGTTTCAAAGGCGCTTCTTTCCATCCAACAGTATGATCAGTCCCTTAAGGAAATAGATGTCGCAATTTTCCTGAAGCCGAAAAATGTTGAGTACAGAAAACATAAGGGATTGATTTTTTACCGGTCAGAAAGATATGAAGACGCTCTAATGGAATTTGGTAATGGCATTCGCTTGAATCAAAAGAAACCAGAGTGCCATTATCTCAAGGCAGAAATGCTGGTAAAACTCAAACGATATGAGGAAAGCCTGGAAGAATATGGAATGGCATTGAGGTATGGTTTTGATAAATCAGATTACCACAGAGGCATGGCATATGCCCTTTTGAGGCTGGAAAGCTATGATGAATCTGTTAACG
>JAJZJZ010000087.1 GCA_021809755.1 Thermoplasmata archaeon | reverse complement strand
TCTCTGCCGATAATGTGGACAAACTTAAGAAGAGGCATCTCAGCTACATCATACCCCTGAGGAGAAACTCATCACTCATACCGGAACCTGAACACTTCATGGGTGTGTTCAGCTATGACGGGAAACCCGTGAAGTACTGGAAGCGTGAGAATGATGTGTACATGTTCGAGGACCCTGTTCTCAGGATTCAGGAGGAGAAGGACTTTCTTCTGAGAATTGAAGAGAATAAAAGAAGCAAGAAGCAGTATGATGAAAACGAGATCAATTTTGGAAAGCTGTACCTTCTTTCGGATCTCAATGAGGAACCTGAAAGGATATATCGCCTGTATAAACAGAGAGAATATGTGGAATACGCATTCAATGTGTACAAGAATGATCTGGAGGCGGATAGATCATACCTCGGGGATGACCACATGCTCTTCTCCTACATGTTCCTCAATCTTCTGTCTCTGTACCTTCACTTCCAGATTCTCAACATGCTGGATGGGAAATACAGCGTCAGGGATGTTCTGCTGATACTGTCAAGAATAAAGATGTACCAAATGGAAAAGAGTGAGATCATGAGCGAGATACCGAAGAAGGCAAAAGATCTGGTATCATATCTGAAGATTGATCTTAGCATATTACGTAAAAATGCTTGAGTTAAGGCTTAATTCTATATAGAGAAACGCCAATGTCACGATTTTATTTCCCTTTCTATTTGTGCAATTTCCTTTGAACCAAACCTATAGAGGTCGTAGATTAGTTTGTTTATCGTGAGTTTCAGGTCATCTATTTTTTCAAGTTCTGTCTCTGTCTTATGATTGGTCCTAACAACTATAATCCTGTTGACAAGTTCAATGATTTTTTGATATGTTGCTGTTTCCATATCAGAGTCGAAACTGACCTTAAGTGGAAATCTATGAACATAGGCAGATTTCATTGTGAAATATCCACCCCTAAGGTTGGTAGATGTCTTCATTAGAAAATAAGTTAGTAAATCACTGTTTAGGATTGCAAGTATATATTCATCTGCAAGCTCTGTATCTTTGATTTTTCTGACAAAGTAAACGGAATCTATAACGTGAAATCCAATTGGATCCCAGGCTGCTTCTGCATGGTTCGCAACTGCAGGCACTAATATTTTCTTAAGAGACAGAAAATCATGATTTTGGGGTCTACCGTAGCAATAAAATTCTTCACCTTTGAATCGTCCCTTCTCTCTTCGTTCAAGATCTTCCCTGCATTCAACTAAATATTCCCAAAGTTTTGGGCTATGTTCCTTTAAAGTACTAGGTCTCAACAGTTCCTTTCCAGAATATGGGTAAATCAAGAGGTGGTCTGTAGATTGTATTTCGTACTGGGCTATGTTTTTACCCTTTAGTGAAAGTTTCACATATGTCTTCTCGACTTCTCTATATCCGTCCAATTGCTTTGAGTATATTTTGTAGTATTGCTTGTTTTCGTCTATTTTTTTCACAAAGAAGACTGAGTCTGCACGAGTTCCGGTACCCTGCGATAATGAGAAAAAAGTACCAAATTGAGGATATTTAGAGATTGAATGTAGAACATCTTTAGGATTCGAACTGATCGATATAAGGTTCCAAGGTTCATTGCCAAGCCTATCATAATCCAAAGTTCCTGATTGCCACATAGTTTTTTCACTAAAGCTTTGTTCTATAGCCTTATTTTCTAAAGGACCGACGTAGATCAGCACGTTTACTTTGTTTTGCTTGTTATTTCTTAGAAATATCAGCATTGTGTAATTGGTTGCGCTACCAAATACCTGATACGAGCCAAAATTGACTATTGATTCAACCGCCTTGTTTTTAGAAAACAGTTCTCTTGCTTTCTCCCCCATACCTGCATGAAGCCATTTATTTGGCATAATATAGCCCAGTTTACCTTTATCGGCTAGCAAATCGTACCCCTTTTCTAAAAAGCACAGATAGATGTCGAACTCCTTGAATGCTGTTTCATAATGTGACTTGTAATACTCCCACGTTAGAGGGTCCTCTTTCAACAGTATGGACCTGACATAAGGTGGATTTCCTAAAATTATGTCAAACCCACCATTCTTCATAATATCTGGAAACTCCTCTTCCCAGCTAAGTGCCTTGTCCGTTACTGAGTGATCATCTATCAGGCTGTTTCCAACCTTTATGTTATTCCTCAATATAGGCAATCTTTGCTTGGTCTCTGAAATTTTAAGAAGCAGGTTTAGTTGAGCTATTTCCACTGCTTTGCTATAGAGGTCAACGCCGAATATATTGTTCTTGAGTATCTCCACTTTCCTAGAATAGAAATGGTCTTTGCCCTCCACGTCCAGCCTTGCAGTTTCAATGCCTTCTTTTTCTGCCCAGTAGTTTTCTAGTTCTTGGTAGGCTCTTAAAAGAAAACTACCAGAACCACAGGCTGGGTCTAATATTCTTACCCTTCTAACTTCTTCAAGTGTATGTGTTTTTATATATTCTCCAACAGTTTTATTAACTATATAGTCCACAATGTAAGAAGGCGTGTAGTAGATCCCTTGCTCTTTCCTATGAGTCATAGATTCTGAGAATTTGGCACTTTTGTGTGTTTTCTTAAGGATGTGACCAAGATATTGTTCGTAAATGCTACCTAATGTATCAGACGCTATGACTGAAAAATCATATGCATAGGAACCCATGGGAGAATAAAGGCCCTGTATTACGTCACCTAAAGTTTCGTTGCTTATCACCAAAATCTCATATGTGCTATCCTCGAACAGCTTACTGTTATAAGTTTCATCATACTTTTTGTAGACTTCCTTTATTTTTCGTAGGAGATTCCCTCTTCCTTGTGCGGCCCATTGCCTGAAGTTTTTTTGGAGTTCGTTAGGTTCTAGTTGACGGTCTTCAGTATTTCTGATGAAGATAAGACGGTCTAGAATCTTTTGTACAGCTTCGTCAAGTTCCTCTTCATTTCTTATCTTCCCTGGGTTATTCTTTACGATATCTCTACTTAGTATGACCCTGAAATCAATTAGGTCTGAAAGGAGTTGTTTATCAACTGGGACCCTGACAAGACTTTTGCCCCATTCTTGGGCTTTGTCATTTAATTTGTTCTTTTCGAAAGCCTCCTTGCTGAGCAGTTCCAGTTTGTCTTTATCCTTGTCTAAGAAATCGTGGGCATGTATTGTAAAGAAATGTTCACCCTCAGGCTTGTCAGCATTATACACTGCAAGTTGTCTGAAATTTGTGAGAACAGCCCAACTGCAAGAACTTAACCATGAATAATTTATCGCTTGCCTGTCATAACCTTTGCCAAACAAAATGTCAGTTTTTGAACTCCATTTAGCCAATAACCATAGTCTACTCTGCCTTTGGAGATGCTTTCTTCCAAGGTGATTTTGTCATTACTCTTTTTTATTCCTCTTATGTTCCAACCTAATGCCTCAAATAAAGGCTCAATGAATTTGGTCTTAGTCTCTGCTTCGGTGTATTTTGAGAACTCACCTTTTGCTTCCAATTCATCAAATCTATTCACTAATTCTTTAATCTGGTCAAAGTCAACTGCCATTGAGTTTTCATCCTCACAATGATCTGGTCTATCCTACAAAGAGGATATATGTATCGTACAATAAACTTCCTTTATTTATTTTCATGGCTCCCGTTTGTTCTGGTCAACTTGTTAATTGATTATATTACACCAACCAGTTTTGTTTAACCACGAACTCTTGGTGAATTCGTATAGATGAAAGATATAATCTGAGGAGGAAATTAAATATTAAAAAATTAAGCCAGAAAAGACACCATCCTAGCTTAAATTAGGATATTTTACTTAAATCTAAAATTTTCTTCCAGAGATCGCCTTTGTAATAATTACAGCCATAATTATAATGACCACCATAACAGTACTTATTCCAAGAATGCTTGAAATATAATTTACTGCTTCGTTTCCTATATTTGTTAAAGGTACTAAGCTAATTCCGGTTTGAAACGGATTTGAAACGGAAATTCCTAGCAAACTTGAACTATATAGGTAATAAAGCCCTACAAAGACTGCTATGAAGATTATTACAGGTCCAGCAACACTTTTACCCATTTTCTTTACCTCGTTTATTTGTCACGTTGTTATGCTTGCCCTTCTCTTTTGGATTCCACGTGAGCAATCGTTGCTCGTCAAATCCTGCATATTGGATCTTCTTGCTTTCAATGAGTTTATGTACACTTTCTTTAATGGTGTCTAATACCATTTTGTTCTTACCAGTCCCTTTGTCTATTCTAGCAATGAATGTTTCTACATGATTTGTATTTAACAGATTTAGAAGGTCCAGACTGACCCCCAATCCCCCATCTTTGAAAATGAAGTGCTTAGGATACCGCTTGACCTGAATATAAGTGTTCTCTGTAATCTTGCCAATCGCCTTAGTCCCTTTCAGTACCGTATTGTTTGCAATGTGGAATCCGTTAAATTCTTGCTCACTCGTTCATACCCCTCCTAACATATCTTGTGTGATGTATGATCACCAATTGAT
Source organism: Thermoplasmata archaeon (assembly GCA_021809755.1). GTDB lineage: Archaea > Thermoplasmatota > Thermoplasmata > Thermoplasmatales > Thermoplasmataceae. The sequence goes on along the minus strand of JAJZJZ010000087.1, from coordinate 2,450 downwards.
ACGTCATTACTATATTAGTTACTAGAACATAAATTCTTCGCTTAGGATTTTTCCTAACGTGAAAGATAATAAATAAATAACTAATCAACATTAGCGATTAATGCCCGAGGCAACCAAGGAAAAATTGACGTTAGCATTTAATGAATATGAATCTGAACAATTGAATTCCATTCAAATGACTTATTTATTTGGAAAAGGGTGGTATTCACTCATACCTTCCGTTAATGATATTCTTAAAGGCATTATTATTTACGCATCCTTTGAAACTAAAGATAAACGTGTGTTAAGAGGCTTCTCAAACAATTTTTTGCGAAGGAGGAATCTCCCGCCCAGCGAAGAGGAATCGGAGAATAATAAGGATATCGATGAAGAAGAATCAGAGGCAGGATTAAAAGTAGTTAATATGGGAATAGAGGATAAACCAATAGGCGAGGTACACAGATTTGTTAGGCCAAAATCAGGCAACTATTCATTTTACTTTGACGAAAAGGATATCTCAATTATCGAGAATATAAAGAAACTAGTAGCAGAAAGGACTAATATAGCATTAGATAAGATTACTAGTCCAGAGATAGTGAGAGAGTGCTTGCATCTTGTACTCGACAACAGGTATAGAAACCTAGATTACAGATATGTAACGTATTTGGGATTTCTTTATTCTTTGAGGCCGGTTATATCTGTTATTCTTGCTAGAATGTCGAAAGAAAATCATGACGAGTCTATGAATGAATTAATATCATTACTCCAATCATATGCAAAGCCCAAGGAAATTGAGACAATTCTTTCTCTGCATAGTGAGAAGAAACTCTTTGAAAAATTTGAAAAAGCATATTTTGAGAACCCTAGTATTAAGAATGAGTCATCAATCGAAAAGATGTTTGGGGAATATATTAGCAATATGGGTGGGTTTGACTATTATTTGGCATTTCTCGGGGCTGATATGCTGTATTATGCTTCAAAAACGTATATTAAAGAGATACCTGATATACTGCTTTACATAATCCTAAATTCATCTAAGACAAATTTAGGATTTACACTAAGCAACATAGGGATAATACTGAATGCGATGTTTGAAACAAGCGATTTCTTAAACAAGAGCAAGCAGATGAAAATCAATTGATATTAGGTCATTAGAAGTCATAGCTGAAAGCAGCTTGAGAAGAAACAAAAAAATCCTTTTTCAAAAATTCAAAAAATTACTGTTTGCCAAAGTGCTTGCTCACTTATGATATTCTCGATTTGAGCCATATGTAATCTTTGTTTTCTATCAACCCATTGTCTTCTAACTTGTGGGTCATATCAATAAGCTTTGGTTCTATATAGCTCCAATCTTTCCTTATCTCTCTTCTAATGGCTTGATGTTCTTCTGTCTTTTGTTCTTCAGGTTTTCTTTTAACCTCTTTTAACCGTGTGTAATTATGCTTAATCAATATTTAAATCGTCATTCTCTCGGTTTGGACAGAATATTGAGAAAATACGATAGAATTTCACTTCAGGAAGTTAAACGAGATTATTTAAAATTATTAATGGAAAATTGTTCGTGTCCTAGTTGTCCATTATTCTCCCACATTCATTTCTCTAGATGGGACACTTTTCACTCAATCATCGAATTTCAGCACTTTTAATATATGACAGAAGTATAAACCAGTACATTGCGAGGGTAACTAAGCTTGGCCAACAGTGCAGGACTTAAGATCCTGTCTCGCAGGAGTTCGTGGGTTCGAATCCCATCCCTCGCATACTAATATGGAGTATGTTCGATTTATTTCGCATCCCTATTTGAGATGTATATATGTAGTGCAGATCAAACTTCTCAATTTTTGTGCGTGAAATGAAGAACTTTTATTTATGCTCGTGCCTCGAAATCAAGGAAGAAAAAGGATCCGGAAGATCAAAGATCAGATAAAGTAGGTAAAATTTAGCTAAAAACGAGACCTCCGAATAGAAAAGTGTGAGTTAGGCCGGAGGTATTCAGACAGTTAAATTTTCAATCCATTTCAACATGTTTACATTTACTACAGAGCCAACCTACTGGTTTGTAGGATAGTGATCCATTTGTAATTTCCTGAATGTAAAGTTTTTCCATTGGATAACTTTCTTGGGTACTAGATTTTCTTATGAGTCCTTTTTTAACCTGTATATGTACTTCAGATGGACAGAATTTGACATCGGTCATTAGTGTTTATATTTCTGGGATATTTATAATCTTCTCTATGGTAAAATATCAAGAAAATGGAAACATTGCAGGTGACACAAAGAATTTGGAGAACCATGAAACGGGAATAGATACCCCATTACATATATAAAAAGTATATTACAGTGGATCTATTCCATCATGTATGCCTGTAGTGGTTCAGGTTTCAGACATTGCAAATGCAAGGTCTGCCCTTAAGTCCATAAAAAACCTTCGGGAAGACATGCCAATTGAAGAAATTGAAGTTGTACTGCAC
>JAJZJZ010000086.1 GCA_021809755.1 Thermoplasmata archaeon | reverse complement strand
GAAAAAATTGAGAAGATTGGTAAATCGATCTATGAAGTGGATAAAGTAATATTCTCTAGAAATTCATTAGCTCATATTGAAGAAATACAAAAAATGCCTAATTCTAATTTGCCAATCTGTATTTCTAAAAGTCAGTATTCTTTCCATGGAAATAAGCCAAACAGCTCTGATAATAACCTTAAAATCAATGATGTTAAGGTCAATTCTGGCTCTGGATTGATCATTGCATATTCTGGAGATATCATGACAATGCCTGGCTTGCCAGAAATTCCAGCAGCCTGCAACATAAATATAGATAAGTTTGGAGTGATCTCTAATTTAGTTTAATTTATTATAAATATTACTGATTTTAGGAATTATATACTTAACCGACTGTTTTTATTGAAAAGAAATATGAAGTCGGTATTTGTAAAAAATTAATTCCATTTAGATAGCCAATCATCAAGATCAGGAATATTTATGCAGGGAGTTGTAGAAAGATCAATTTGATAATGGGTCTTGGAGACACCCGATGGTTCCGGTTCCCCAAAATGAGGAATTTTATTAGCCCAAAAAAGAGATAAGGATCTTTCAGCTTCTAAAGCATCAAATATAGGCCCCAATTCATCTTGACTTTCCATTTTTGATATTCTTTCTGCCTTGACAAGTTTAACCAGGTCGCTTTCGCTGTTAATATTATTTTTTGCTATGTTTAATAAATCTCTTAAACTTATTCCTGAATCTTCATATCTAAGCATGATCGAAGCTACAATGATCTCCTCACCCTCGAAAGAGTATACTTGGCGATGAGAGAATTGATGGATTCTTTCACTCCCAGTGGTTGTTTTAACTTCTACGCGTTTATCAGATGATGAAAAGTCAAATTTTCTAGACGGTTCGCTATGCCAATATGGAAGCCAAAATTTGAACCCCTTAACTTGACTCATAAAAAAAAGTTCACCCCATAATCCCTGTCTTTCAGTAATTACATCATTTGAAGGATTAATTGAAAACAACTTTGAAACTGAGAGAAAAAAGGTTAAGAGATCTGATCTTTTAATTTTATTATCATGGATAAAACCTAAGAAACCACCGATGAGTGATAAAAATGTGTGTACATCAATATCAACATTTGACTCACATATAAGTAAGTCTAACTTTTCAATTATTGGCGGCATTCCAGAAATTGATATCTTATACTCATTACCGAGTTGGAGTGATATATGAGTGGTTCTCATACTTGGACCTAAGGATTTATCCAAACTGCAATCTACAAAAAGGGAAGGCCATCCAGATGTATTTACTCCGATGTATGAGCCTAAAAAACCAGAAATAGGAACTACCTTGAAAGTGTGTTCAAAATTGTCACCCTTCAATTGGCTAAAAAGATCTTCAATATTCATTTTCCGTTCCTCTAACAACATAATCCCCTAAGATATAGTTAGAGTTATCTTCTGGTATATAGACTGCAAAGGATGTTGAAACTATAGTCCTTGGATCGGTTTCCCTTAATCTTGGTGCAATTATATGAACTTGAAATTGTGGCTTCCCATCATGGATATATCTATCTCCGAGATAATTCGCACTTTCTCCTGAGAAAGGTTCAACTTTATCATCAGTCTTTGTTCTGTCCTCAATATTTCCATTCCTCATTAGAAGCAAATCGATTGTTTCCAGTTTTCTAGAACTGCTAAGACGTGACAAATATTCTATGACATATTCATTTTCCCAATCTGTTTTACTTGAAACTACATTATTAAGAAGTTCTAAGACTAACTCCATTGGACAATTCTTAATGACAGAGTGCTCAATAGATCCATATTCCTTTTGGATAGCTTGATGTCGCCAGAAAAATTCCTTAACATATATTACGTTTTTTTCTGCACTGGAAAAATCCTCTATGAGTCTATGTTGAATTTTCCAACCCTTGATTTGGAATTTTTTATAATGTGCAACGTTTTTTCTAGTAGGATTTAGCTTTGCATCATAGTCCAATTCAAACATCCTTGGCCATTTTCTAATTGGAATTCCTGAATCAGAGTATCTTGATAGTGAATCCCAAAAGTCATTCTCGTGACGTAACAATACCTTGTAATCTTCCTTCAACTGTCCTGTTAAAAAAATTCTGCATACATCAAGATATTTTTTCTTATATCCAAACCAACGTGCTCTTTGCTCAAGAGTATCCGCATTTGTGTCGTTCATTGCCCTTCTAGTTATGTATGTGACTGCTAACCCCCTAATTGTCAGCCCTCTTCCAAGCATGTTTCCACCTACAAAAATATTGTTTCCTAACTTAATTGGTGTGCTTAGAGGGTCTCTCCCAGTTGGAAGGCTGTTAACCATCCAGATTTCTAACTGCCATAGCTCGTATAAGAGTCCATCCTTTACTTCGGACCAACTTGGAATAGGATTTACGGTAGGAATTAATTTTTCATAAGCGGTAAAGAATAATTTAAGAAGTGATTGTTTTTCAGGATCAGTATCGACATTATTTAACGTAATTCTCCAATCCCGAATAATATCTTCTTTCACAATCTTGTAAGATTTGTCGTGTTCAGATTTTAAACTACTATTGTGAATAAGCATCGAATGCCAGTCCATATCTCCCCTTTTATGCCTTATAACAGCCCCTACAAAAAATATAGCGATGGCAAGACGCAGAGAATCGTTAATTGTTGAACCACCATTTTCTGCATCGATAATTGGAATTTCTTGCACAAATTCATTTATCGATTCACCAAAAAAAGTAGATCCTCCGCAATAACCACTACCTGGATTAATTAATATTCCAAAGTCGGGAGAAAGTGAATCAATTCCTTCCAATAATAAATTTGCCTCGGGAGTTGCTGTGTAGGCAATATAAGCATGAATCTTTAATATATCCCTTAACAATCGAATGCTCTTATAGACGGAAGATTCTTTCTTTTTCCTAAACATAGTATTAAGAGAAGCTTCATCACCCTCATCATCTATGATTAATATTGGGCAAGTATTGATATCTTTTTGAGAAAATATTTCATAAATATCTTTGATCCTGTTTTGTCTCTTAAGGGCAACTATAAGGGCATATTTTTTAGAATGATATTTGTTAGAGTGAAGTACACTTTCAATAACTTGAGAATCTACTGAACTTGTTGGATTTTTAAATGGAGTAATATTTGGTCGTTCTCCTACAAGATCTTTGAGAAGACGAGCATATGTTTGTTCAAGTAATGGGGTCTTTGTTCCTGCTAAGACAATAACTACGCCATATCCATTATCATATGCTAATGCTACAAGCACTGAATAGGAAAGAGTCTTTCCACTCTGAACCTTCCCAATAGCTAAACCGGTAGACGAGCCTGAAGGTGATAGTGGATTGGGACATTGCCCTAAAATATTGGCGGCAGTTTTAACGATCCCTTCCCAATCTTCTTCACTGACTTCTGCAGAATATTTATTTCTAATATGAGACAGTTCTTCTCCTTCAATATTAACAACCCATGGTTGAAATGATGAATTGTTCGTCGGATCTATTCCAAATGCGTTAGAGTCCATCATTCCTCACCAACTCTGATGCTTTTCTAAGTACAGAGTTCATTTTTGTTCTTATCTCGCCAGGTGAGACTAGCCCGTTTATTGCAGAATTCCTCGCCAATTTTTCAGCGAGGGCAAGGGCTATTACAAACTTGTGAAGAACTTGTAAATTAGCCCCATTTTCAAGAAATTCAGAGAAGAAGGAATTTGCCATGTTTAGATATATATTAATTAGATTTTCCTGCGGATAATCAACACTCATCCAATTTGCATCGCTCAATTGATCTTGCCAATAAAGCCGAAAAGTCAAGTTAGAGGAACCTAAAAAGAGGTTAAATTCAATTGGGGTATCGCTAACAGATTCAAGTTTCTTTGTATCCTCTACCTGTACAGATATAGGTTTTTGAGTTGTAGGAAATTCCATCTCCTCTATAATTGCTTCTTCAAATTTTTTATCCGAAAATAATTTTTTTATAGGTTCAGAACTAAATACCATTTCAGTTTTATCTAAAGGTTTATTTCTTTCTCTATGGCCTTCTGCTTTTTCCATATATTCTTGGCAATTTGATCTTAACTCGGAAATAAATAATTCCTCAAGATCTCCTGACCAGTCAAATGCATCCTTGGCTTGTGTGACTGGCCAATCATTCATATGGAGTTCTCCCACCAGTCTTTGTGATCTAAAAGAGTTTGCTTGACCAAATATCTCAGTAGGTTTGTATCCCTCACCCGGTCCACCAATAATAACTCTTCCTCTCCTTAATAACGCAAATCCTGCATCACGTTGACTACCAGGAATCATAATTCCCACCCAACCACTAGCATTTAAATAATTAGATGTTATCGGATTTTGTATCTTGATAGAAATATCTCTTTTCCATAAAGTCTGTTTTTCGCTGCCATGATCTTCTGTAAGCAATGGTGGTTCCTTGAAACTTAATGGTTCTCCATTCCACAATATTTCAACCTCCTTCGTTCGAAGGTCTTCTCTATAAATACTTCCAAGTTGATCCTTAATTCTTCCAAGAGTTCTTCCTTTTAATGGTTTATATAACTGTTCAATTTTTATCTCTGTGAAGTGGGTTTTTTCATCAGTAAATCGTTGTACAACTTCTATTTCTTCAGATTTTTTAATTGCAAGATCAGGTACATGTACAGAGATTTGTAATTCACGAGATGATCCAAGCATAGTGGTTCTAATACTCCATTTTCTCCCGAACCAGCATGCTGCAGTCTTTAGTCCCATCCCAAATTCACATCTTCCAGTATTGTTACGAGGAGGACTGTTTAACATTACTGCTCTTCTTAAATCGTCTAATTCCATACCATTTGCGTTGTCAAAAATCACCAAAGAATTCTGCTCATCATCATAATTAATTACTATTCTTAATTTTTTGAACTTTTCCCCCTCATATGCTTTTATTAGAGAAACCTTATTGTTGTAGTAACTTTGTGTGGAGTTATCAACGAATTCTGCTATGGCGTACCAAGGTTTATAGCTAAGCCTTTGATATGTTGCATATACTCCTGAATCTGGCCTCACACTAATTGTTTCATTTTCTAATCTTTCTACATCAACTGACATTATATTCACTTCTCCATAATTGTAGGTTCACTTACTACGTTCTCATTCCATATTTGTTTTTTTGAGTATTGCTGTACATGATTCTTTTTTTCAGCCATACCCACGAGTGCATTTGCAACTATATTAGCAACTTCCACGTTTACAGCATTCCCGAGAGAAGAATAAGCCCTGGACAAAGTTGACGGTAAGAAATTTAATTGTTCCATGCTTTGCAATCTCTTGCACTCCAATGGTGTAATGTATCTGTTTTCCCACATAACTATTGGAACTTGAGACATGTTCATTGCTACGAGAGCAGGAGAGGTATTTGGGCGTTTTACCCTGATTCCAGAAGGCCTTAGTTGAATCACATAATTTGTTAAACTTCTATTTTCATCTAGTGGATTTTTCTTATGACAATTCCATTCAAATTTTTGAAAACTTGGGACAAATTTCTGTACCTTTTCAGCCCAAGTTCGTAGATCTTGCTCATACTTTAAAAATAAATTTCTACTATTTTTTATGTATTTGACCTTCCAATCTGGGAATTTTGCATTAGATCTTGCATATCGTGGAAGCATACATAGCAATTCTTCTTTGGTTGATGCAATATTTAATTCTTTACCAAATGATCCTTTATATTTTCTCAACTCGTCTAAAGACAATTCAAAAGGTGGTTTATCTTCAAATGGGTAAGTAGCTCCATACTCCATTGCCCAAAGAGGAAGTGGTATGTGTTCACTTTTTGGTATAATGTTCAAAAATTCTTGCCATGTTTCAATTTTTTGTTTCAGTTCTAACGAGATATTCCTAACATCGCTAGAATTAGTAGATAAAACTGACTTCAAATTTAAATCAAATTTCCTAGAATCTCGTACATTTTTAATTTTTTTTGAAATATCAACTAACGGAGAGAGACTTGCTACGATATATACCCTATACCTCACCTGTGGAATACCAAATTGGTGAGGTGAAATTTCCTCTATGTCAACAAAATATCCTTGATTTTCAAGTTCCTTCTTAATAATTGACCAACTTCGTCCATTTCCGTGATTCTTAAGATTGGGAACATTTTCAAGGATGATATAGTGTGGTTTGTGAAAATTAACAACCTTTAATATTTGTTGATATAAATCCCCCAATTTTGGATGATCCAATCCAGCTTGTGCTCCCGCCTTTGAAAACGGTTGGCATGGAAAACCTGCACACAAAATATCATGACTTGGAATGTCAGCGGGATGTATATCCCTAATATCTCCTGAACAATTCATTCCAAAATTTTTATTGTACAAATCCCGTAATTCAACATCTATCTCTGATGCGAAAACACATTCGTGCCCTAATCTATCAAGGGCTAAATGAAAACCCCCCAGCCCCGCAAAGAGATCTATAAATTTCACAAAATTACAACGTGTTTTTATTGATAAAATTTTCGTTTTGAATAGGTTTGGAAGGCGATTATTTTGTAACAAATCTTTATATTTTCTAACCAAGCAATGTTAGAAAAAGAACAAATAGTTGTCTTTTCACAGATTGACTACTTCTATCATAATGATAACTATTGAAAAGCACTAAGGTTTTTCCCTATCATTTGTCATTATTATTTTAATCCCATTTTTTTGTAGTTGGAAATTTGATAATAAGAATAAGGTTGTATCAATAAACAGTCACAGATATAGGTTCAACTAATTGCTTTAATTTTCCTTTCAACAGAATTCTCAACATCTATTCTATGATCTATCTTTATTATTGTTTCCACTCTAAGAAATCCTTTAGATACCAGGTATTCTTCAGCGTTTTTTATAGAATTAAAAAGGTCATCCATGGTTTCAGATTCAATCACAGTGGCCATACTATTTGGATAACATTTAACATTTCCCTCTTTTAATTTATCAATGGCCCCTTTGA
>JAJZJZ010000085.1 GCA_021809755.1 Thermoplasmata archaeon | reverse complement strand
AATTATGACATATTCAAGAAGTTCTCAGTAGAGGCACAAACAAAGGAGGAACTTATAGCAATGTTAGAGGAGAAATTCAATTATGTGATATCCAGGATAGCTAATGAGAATGCAAAAGAGCTGCTGGCAGATATGCAGTTACTTTGAAAATTAGTATATGGAATATTAGCATAAATTTAAGTATTTCAGAAATATTTATAAGTACATTTAAAAAAATTAAAAAAAATAAAAAATGTGACCTGAATGATAGAATCAACATATGACCAAGAAAAGTACCGGAAGGCTGCTTTAAAAGCCTGGAGTACCATCAGGAAAAATAAAATAGAAAAGATAAGGTCTGAGAATGAAAGTTTAGAAGATTATATTTTCGACATCGATTCGAGGAAGATTTCCTATGGAAAGTTTCACATAAATCCACCACTTATTAAGGCTTCAAAATTAACCTGGGTTGAGAAGGGCGGAGTTGGTAAGGAGCTTTCAGACGGATGGGCACTAAATTATGCCATAGGCTGCACCCATGCATGCAGATTTTGCTATGTTGATGCAATTCATAAAAGATATGGGGAAAGAAGAGCAGGGCCACTCGTGAACAAATCTTGGGGAAATTACCTATACCTTCCTGAAAATATAGAAGAGGCTATTGAGCAAACTAAATGGGAGAAGTGGAAGGGCATAGAGGTTATGATGTCTTCGACCCATGATGCTTACATACCTGCTCTTGCAGCTACCACAAGGAAAATACTGGAAAAGGCACTTGAAGCTGGAGTTAGGATCTGTCTGCAGACACGTTCGCCATTATCAATAAAAGACTTTCCGCTGCTGTCAGATTACAAAGATCAGGTAAGGGTTCAGGTATCCATAGCAACCATGAATCATGAGTTAAGCAGAATAATAGAACCAAGAGTTGCAACACCAGATGCAAGATTTAACATACTTTCAAAGGCTAAAGATATGGGGCTTACGACAGGTATAATAATTGCACCAATAATGCCATCACTTAAGATACGCCCATCACCGTCGGATGATCTGGAGGAGATAGTGAAAAGAGTTTCACTTCTGAAACCTGAGAATATTTATGGAGAGTGCCTGCACACCAGGGGATCGAATATAACAGAACTTGAATCAATGCTGGGAGAAAGCATTAGCATGGGTAATTTTGATTTAGTTATGGAAAAAAAGTTCCATAATGAGCTGAAGAAGTATGGAATGAAAGGTAGATGGTGGAAAGAACACAGAAATCATTAAAATAATGTAGTTTGCCCACCCATTACTATCTCAAGGGTTTTTAGGGCGTATAGTCCATCTATCGATGATATGAAATCCCCAAAGCTGTTCATAGCTTTTAACCATTCAGAGTTATTGATAGTTCTTCTTACTCTCAACACCATTGAGTACTTTTCTATATTCCCCTTACTGTGAATCTTAACTTGCCTAACTTTTGGCTTTCCGAATTCATTTTCAAAATACTCAGCTAGCCTTTCTTCTGGATCGCTGCCTATGGTGTAATTTGGAATCATCTTTTTCATTCTCTCGATATCAGCTGAACTTTGATTATAAAATATCCTCCCATCTAATCTTCTTACACCAAATGTATAATTCAACATTATATCAATATAACTTGTTGCTTGTGTGAGAGGTATAAATTTTGAAAACTCTGGTTCCATACCTTCAGGATCGATGAAAAGCATTATAATTGTTTTAGGAGTAATATTGCATAGATTAGGCAGAATCTGAACCACATTATTAATATCATCATTGATTGCTTTCACATTTTCTAATTTTAGAGTTTCACATCTTTTTGAAATTAACTTAGACCTCTTCTCATCCATTTCAACGGTAATTACTTGATCAAATGTATTTCCACTTGCGATTGCAGTTGCTGCTAACAATGTAGACCCAAGAATAGAATGATTTGTATTTGCAATTCCGACTAAACCACCACCGCCAAATGCATCAATGAAAATTAATTTATCAAACCTTCCATCCTTCTTTCCTTTACCTGCAATTCGGAGAAAAATACCTAAATAATAATTTAGATACGCTAACTTAAGGATAGTATGTGGGTCGTATGATATGTCTGAATCGTTTTGATACAGATTTGCATTCTTTAACCTACCAATGATATCTTTCCCATTCCTGTCGGCTAATATTTTTATTTGATCTTGTAAACTGTCATGAAGACCTTTTTTTTCAACTTTCATATTACCGCCGTGATTATGTCCACCCGTCACTTTCTATCATTTTCTTAATTTTGGAAATCACTTGAGTTAGAGTTATCATCTATAGGCTCTTCTTCAATGGTTCTTTCCATTTCCAAGAATCGTAGATTAATTTTTGATTTAGTGATCATCTTTGTTACTCTAAATTCTGATCTATTACGATTTTTTTCACAGTGACCTCTCACATATTCGGTACCAAGACCACGTCCTTTTCTCCTTGTATGTGCATTAACCCAATGGTATCCAGGTTGGCACCAATGACTTTCTATTCTCGTTCCACTTCTTTGCGTAATATTTCTATTTTTTTCCATATTTTTTACCTCCTTCTTTTTTATTTCCCGTATCCTCTGGCTTTCCTACCCATATGCTTTTTTTAACACGAAACTTCCCTGGTGTTTCATCGCAGGAACTAGTTCTCACTATCTCAACGGTTCCGTCATACATAAATGACGGAGCTTTATACTCCTTGACGAGTTTGTGCTTATCATAGTTTAGATGTATTCTTAAATTTGATAGTATCAGAATATACCCCCTTTGGATGATGAACAAAGGAAATGTATCACATGCTTCCACAACTGGTTTCTCGGGACCGTTTCCACTCATCATAAGAATATTACCAGGTTGTAACCTTTTGATGCTTATTGTACCATCCTTTAATTGTTCCGGTTTCTGAATGACATTTTCTCTGATATTTTCTTTCACTTTCTTACTTTTAATGAAATCTATGAATTTTTTCATAGCCTCAGCAATGGTTATAATACCTCCAGCAGGTCCTAGATAATTAAGAAAACTACGAATTATATTGGGATCAAAACTACTGTATCTATTATATTCGGAGTATTTACTGTCAAAATTTTCAAATAAACATTTCGAAAGTTCATTCATAAGTTCTTCTGATCCTATCACTCTATTCTCACCCTGTTTTTTATAAGCCTCCCTCCATCACCCTTTCCAATTCCTCAAGTCCTAATCACATCTCCATCCCTTTCTCAGTCAAACTTGTGCTTGTCGTCTCGTAATATTCATAAAACATTGACTAATCTTTATCCATATTTTTTTCGACGCATTTAATATAAAATCTCTCGAATTCATCTCTGCGTTCTTTTATTACTATCTTCTTTGCCTCTAAGGTCTTTACTATTCTGTTGTCTATTGGAAGACCCTTGAACTCGTTATAGGTTTTACGGTTGGCCAGGTTATTGCATGTTAAGCAGGCAACTCTAAGATTTTTATCGTAATTCTTATACTTCGCATCATCACCTGTCAATCTACTTACGGGAATAACGTGTTCTCTTGTTAACCGCATCCAATTTTCAAAAGAACCACCAAAATAGTTTCCACAATAGACGCACGTATAATTATACTTTTTGAATAAATCCTTACTATATCCCATCAAAGAAGTTCCAGAATTTCCCTTGCATCCATTTTTTATTTCCTTTTCATTCATTATATTCAAAATTATAACATCTCGTAGTTAAAAAGCTTTCCCATAAACATAAATTTAGACGGAGTGTGTTTTATCTTAAAACCTTCCATCAATATCTTTAATTGCTGGATGGTTTCTATTATCGTCCTCCTTAAAGATAAAATTTTTTGGTCTCTTTTCTCACACGGACGAGGGTGTAGAGCAAAGTTACTGTGGATTTTATATGAAAAGATTTCTCTTAAAAGATATAGGAAGATATAATAACAAACTATATTATCAAACACAATTGTAAATGAGTGAAAAAGAAAGTATAAAAATACGAATTAAGAGAATTCAAAGCTTAATAGAAATAACTTTAATTGATATAGCTATCTTCTATTTATTACTAAGATACAATTTATTAGACTACTTCAAACTCGAATCGTTTGTTTCATCTTTTATAGAAATAACAGGGGTATTACTTGGTCTCACATTTACTTCCTATGCAATAATATTAGGAATAGTCAAGTCTATAAAATATAGTATAAGAAAAACCAACGCTTTTGGTGCCATAGGAAGCACACTGTTTTACACTGCGATATGCGAAGTTTCGAATTTAACCTTTGGTCTATTGATGCTATCTTTGAGAAATTTATCCGCCTTTTATTCCTTTTTTTTAGGTGCAGCATTCATTCTATTTTCAATAATGATTATCTCTTATGTTCTGCTAATACTTTATTATATGACACTTTTATTTCACTCATTAAGATCTGAAGAGTGACTACTTAATCATAATTGTCCAATTGCTCTTGTTTGCCTGACATTTTATCCTCTTTTTTGGACAATTCTATAGCTTTTTTAATTTCTTTTTGCTTTTTACTAAATGACGCTACCAAGTGATCGAAGACTCGATTATAAATGTCATCTGTAGAATTATCATCATAATATATAGGATCATTTAACAGGGTGGGATTAATCAGTGAATAATAACCAGTTTCTGTTTCCATTATGACTTTTTTATTTTTGTATTTTACTTTTTTTCTTTGATTGCTTTTTTCATATTTCTTGCTAATATATTCAATTACTTTTCTTAATCTATTAACTGGTGGTCTCTCTCTCAAATACCTAATTTTATAGTTGATTTCGGCTGACAGATCAGCCTCACTATCAATAATTATTCCGCCAAGACTTTCTCCAGTTGCATCCATTATCTCCTTTACTTCATCACCTTTCATCTTATATTCAAATTTATTAATTTCTTTTGATTTTAGTAACTCAGCTATAGCGTCAGGCAAAACAAGTGGATTTATCGTTATCTGACTTTTTTTATCGTAATGAAATATTTCGCTAAAATATTTACCTATTGCGGAATCAAGTATCCCAAAAGATTCCGAATTATAAGTAGCCGCCATTACATTTTGCTTAAGATCAATCAATATGTACGTTTCGAATTCAATTCCATTTTCCTCTCTGAATCGCTCCAACCACTCTTTTCCATCCTTCATGTTGATTCTTCTAAATAATCCTACATCGATTTTGAGAAATCTTCCACCAACCCGATAATCATCTATTTTCTTATCAACTATGAATAGCATATAATTCTTTATTAATTTTATAGAGTTTTTATCAGAATTTAAAACGTCGAATTTCTTTACTAAGAAATCTGCGTTGGTAATTCCTGTCACAATAAATCTATAAAAATAGACTATGTGTTCTTTTGACTCATCTTCACTCATCAAATCCCACCTTATGCCTCATGAATTATCCTCCATCATCTTATCAACTTCCTCTAACTTTAAACCGATCTCCATTCCCTTCTCGGTCAAACTCAGCGTTGCTTCCTGTGAATACTTTGATTTATCGATTTCCTTTTTGATTGCCTTAAGTTTTTCAAGCTCCCTTAAAATTTCAGTTGATCCTGGAATATCTTCATTGATCTCTTTCAGGTTCTTTGATCCGTTTCTGTATAGATATAGAATTACAGCATATCTGTCGGTTGTTGGAAGGTTATGACCCTTTGAAATAGCCTCTGCTCTTTTGAGTTGCTCTGCAACTTCCCTGCCCTTTTTAGTCAAGGAGATCATTATCGTTTTTCTTCCAGAGACAACCTCTCGTTTATTGACCAACCCGCTTTCATATAATGAACCCACTGAGCTAGTTACAGAATAATATGAAGTTATAATATCTTGAAGTTTAGTCATTGGAATCTCTACGTCTTGGTAATTTGTATAGATGAATTTTAAAATTTCATCCTCGTATCCTGACTTCTTGATTGACAATTAGTAATTAATAAGTATGGAGCATATTAATACATACTATCATTTATGATTATCAATCCGTAATCTGTGGTAAAAATAAATTGAGAGGCCTATGGAGCCTAAAAACACATTTTTTTACTGTGGTAATATTTCCTGGTAGTGAAATTAAAGCTTTATTCACGGGAGCGGAAACCCCGTTTTTTCCCGAAATTGAGGAGGCAGTAATATGTGCGGTTTAGAGGTAAAAAAAGTAACAAAGTCAGGATATTCGTCTGAAATGGGGACACTGGGATTTGAACCCAGATCTGCGGGTCTCTTCCCGGTTCATAGTTCCAGTCAATCATCACCATATCAGTTGACCCGTTTCTAATCAAAACCTGACTGGAGCCCAATAGGATGCCTGATTACCCCATGTCCCCGTAGGTTCTGAATTAGATAAAACTATTTAACAGTGACTCTGTTCTGTCAGTTGAAATGGGATTTTTAAGTGTAAAAGAGAATCTTGTTTATAAATTCTAAGCGTTCCAAACAGTTGCATATGTTTGAGAAAGCTTAAAAAACTTAAAACAATGTAATTCTATGAAAATATCTCTGGGTTTTTCATATTTGCTCACTTTTACCGGTTCACTGATAAGCATGATCTCCGGAGTTTTTCTGGCTCTGATCGTATTTATTCTCGGCCTTGATCCTGAATCAACAAGTTCACTAGCATTCCTGAAACCCATCGAAATAAATCCATATGCAACTCTTGCAGTAATTGCACTCAGCTTTATTGTGATCATATTTTGCTATTATGGAAAGGGAAAGGGTTTTTACGGTATAGGAATCCTCGCCATACTGGCCAGTTTGATAATCCTGGTCATAAGAGGGGGATTTTATATTGGTCCACTGGTTTCAATAGTAGGTGGATTCCTTGTGTATAAAAACGAAAAGATTGTAAATTCCAAAAAGGAAGAAATTATGGAAGAGGAAATTTTGAGTAAAATCTAAAACAGTTACTGCAAAATGTAAAAATGTCTATTATACACCCGTTTACATGAAACGGGTAATATTAATATAAAAATTCGATCAAAAAGGTGAAATCAGGATTTGTTGGCTCTTCTCTGCCTCTTCAGTCTTCTAATTCTCTTCTTT
>JAJZJZ010000084.1 GCA_021809755.1 Thermoplasmata archaeon | reverse complement strand
CGATAAATTAATAAAAAAGCTGTTGTCTCTTATTTGACCGAACATTAAATTTAGTGCTCCTTATGATTATCAGAAAATCTCTCTAACAGTGTTCGCTTAAAACATTAATCAAATCCCGACCGGTCCATTATCTTTTATCTTTTGTATTTCAGCCTCATAGATTTATTCAGGATATCTGTGTTTTTGATTATTTCCACTAGCACTAAAATTAAGATAACATAGATAATGTTATTTCATATTATTAAAGACCGTTAAATAGCTCGGACATTATACGCTTCTCTGCTCTTCTTATGCTGGTAACGAATGTTGAATTTGCAATTCCGAGTTTTTTTGCTAACTGGTCAGAATTTATCTTTCGTGGAATATCGTAATAGCCGGAATAGTAGGATTCCTTCAAAATCCTGAGTTGCCTGCCAGTGAGGCTATCCAGAGGTGACCCTATTGGTAGTCTTGCTTTTTTAACCGATATGATTCTTAAATCGAACCCTTCAGCCTTTCTGTCCTCAATGAATTTTGATATATCTCCCAAATTAGTTAGGAAAGTAAGTAGATATTTACCGTTTATGATGTCAATTGATATGGGAAAAATATCTAGTTTAGCACCTGTCTTGTCTGTTCCTTTGGAATCCATGGGTGGTTTGCCTTTTACAAATATTGTATAAATTTCATTTGAATAATTGAAGTCGAGAATCTGAACGTTAATCCATGGGAAATTTAAGAACGGAAGGTCCTCGACACCGTGACCCTTTCCCAAAAATTTCACCTGTATAATAATCGAAAACTCATCAGCCGTTTGCCTGAGAAAATAAATCACCCTGAAAAATTCCACATTTCGCATCATTGAGGCAATTTCTATTGCCCCATTTGGCTCAGAGTCTGGCATTTTGCCATTTGTTTGAATTTCTAAAACTATCTTCTGCATAATATTATCAGGGCACTTAATTTAATAAACTTTTTGTAAAATATAGAGTATACTCGACGATTAATTTATGAATCCAGATAATATGAGAGGATGATAACAATGGTTCAACAGAAATGGGTCGCACTTTCAAATACCACTATGGGCGTTCTTATGGCATCTATAAACATGAGCATTCTTCTGATCGCACTTCCATCCATATTCCACGGAATAGATCTTAATCCATTATCGCATGGCGCTTTTGCTTACCTGCTATGGATTCTGATGGGATACATGATAGTTACCGCAGTACTTCTTGTTACTATAGGGAGGCTCTCAGATATGTTCGGAAGGGTAAAACTTTTCAATTTAGGATTTGCAATATTTACGCTGGGTTCAATACTACTTTTCCTAACACCCAATAAAGGGGATCTCGGAGCATTGGAGATAGTCCTTTTCAGGATAGTCCAGGCTATGGGAGGAGCATTCCTGATGGCAAATTCCAACGCAATAATAACGGACAACTTTCCCAAGGGGGAAAGAGGGATGGCACTGGGTATTATGGGAATAGCAGGCACCGCAGGCATGAGCCTTGGTATAGTACCCGGAGGTGTCCTTTCTGTGATTAACTGGAGATATGTATTCCTTATTAGTGTCCCTGTTGGAATGCTTGGCACCACATGGTCATACTTTAAATTAAAGGACACATCTCCAAGAAGAAAACAGAAGCTGGATATCTCCGGAAATCTGACATTTGGCATCGGGCTAGTCGTCCTCCTAATAGGTGTCACATACGGTCTTGTTCCATATAAATCAAGTTCAATGGGGTGGGGAAGTCCATGGGTCATTGCTGCTTTAATTATTGGAACGGCTTTGCTCATAGCATTCCCATTTATTGAAAGAAAGGTAAAACAGCCTATGTTCAGGTTAGGGCTGTTCAAGATACGCGGTTTTGCACTGGGTAGTTTTGCTTCCATGATTACCGGCATGAGCATGATGGGAATAATGTTCATGGTAATTCTCCTGTTGCAGGGGATCTGGCTTCCACTGCACGGATATTCCTACAGTAGTGTTCCATTTTGGGCAGGAATATTTATGTTACCAATGACGGTTGGAATGGGGATATTTGGCCCTATCGGGGGGAAGCTATCTGATAAGCACGGTTCGAAGAGTATAGCAACTATCGGGCTGGTAATGGCAGCATCTGCTATATTCATGCTCACCACTATAAGTGCTAATTTTGTATACGCAGAAATGGCGGTTTTACTGTTTGTCTTCGGTGCAGGTTACGGTATGTTCAACGCACCAAATACATCAGCATTAATGTCTTCGGTTTCCCCTGAAGAGAGGGGAGTGGCTTCAGGGATGTTTTCAACAATGAGAAATATTGGAACCACCGCAAGTATGGGAATATTTTTTACAATACTCATAGTAGCCATGACTGCCGTGCTACCACATACTCTATTTTCTGGGCTCACCGGTGCAGGTGTTAATACCTCTGTTGCGAACACGCTCTCATCACTTCCTCCTACAGATGCCATTTTCAGTGCATTGCTCGGAATCAATCCAATAGATGAAATTGTTACGCTACTTCATATTTCGTCGCAAATTTCTCCATCTGCCCTTTCTACAATCACCGGGGCAAAATGGTTTCCAGGGATCTTTGCTCCAGCTTTCATGTCCTCCCTTAAAAAGGTGTTTTACGTGGCTTTTGCAATAATTCTTATCGGCGTTCTAACATCTTATCTGAGAGAACCTTTAAGAAAGAAAAATAGTAGTGACGATAAGGATGAAAAATTATTGTGAATGTTGTACACAAATTCTGCCAATCAGCACAGATTGGTGAAATAATATGTACATACTTGAGTTAAAAGACATAGAATCAGGTTATGACGGGAAATCAATTATACGCGGAATTACGTTCACACCCTCTGAATTTCCTTATATGTGTTGCTTGACAACAACGGACGGGGTAAATCACACTTTTCAGGACAAGTGCCGGAATACTGGAACCGTTAAAGAGGCAGATCCTTCTGGATGGCAGAAATCCCACAGGTCATAGGACCAATCTTGGGATTTTTTGCCTCTTTATTCTTTAAGGAAAACCTATTAAAAGAGAGATTTTACCCTGAATAATGCTATTTACAAGGCTGAAAGAGCTGGTAAATACTGTATTAAGGTAAACCCGAGAAATACATCTAAACAGTGCTCTTATTGTAGGAATATTATGGAAGAATTATCTCTTGATATAAGGGAATGCCATTGCAGCAAGTGCGGTCTCATAATGGACAGGGATGGCAATGCTGCGATAAATGTATTGAATGCAGGATTAAAGAAGATATTCAATACGTTTATTATGGGAAGAAATCATAAAAAGATCAGGTATAAGGGAAGAGTACCCACGGACTGTGGGGAATTCATGCCCGTGGAGGAACCGGCCAATACCTTTCGGCAAGCCAGTCCCATAGAAGCGGGAAGCCCTATGCGTTAGCTTGGGGAGGAAGTCACTCAACGTCAGCCTGTCTACTCTAATTATAATTTGACTCCATTATCTGCAAATACATTACTTTTCATATAATTGTGAAACAAATTCAATAGATCACCGAAAGATGTCACGAAGACAATAATCTGTTATATCAGTAGTGCAGGCGTCAGATAATTTATAGATATTATATAGTATGCTATGGCTAATAACATAAATAACTATATCCAAATATAGATAACCAATAATGTCAAAATCGGAAATTACAACAATTCAGATTGAAAGATCGGTTTTAAATGAGCTTAAAAGAGTTAAGAGATATCCCAGGGAGACTTATAGTGAAACTATTCTCAATCTTATAAAAAATGCAGAAGAAACAAAGGAGTTTGGAACATTCGTACAACAAGCTCAGGAAGAGAGGATAAAGAAGCTATGGGAAGAGGGGGACTATTTCGGGTGGGAACATGCCTGATCCTGGTGATGTAATAATTACAAGGGTTAAATTCACCGATTCTGAACAATCTAAAATTCGTCCCGCCCTGATATTATTCGAGGAAATGAGTAATATCATCATAGTCGGAATAACAACCAACACCAGAATGAGTGGCATACCCATATCCAGGATAGAAGGCGCTGCACAGGAGAGTGTGATTAAATTGAATTACATATTTACCATCACTAATGAGGCAATAATAAAAACAGTATTCAGATTGAGCAGTGAAAAAAGAAATTTAGTTTTTAATGAACTCTCAAAGAAGTTTCAGTCCTGAAATACTCATGATATAATTTTCATTCTTATTAGCAAGTTTACGAAATAATATTTACACATATTACAGCCCGTAGAAGGGTAAAAAGATTATTATAAAAGTTGTGGATTAAGATACATATGCAGAAATTAGGCCTTCTTAAATTGCTTATTTATGCTAGGGGCTCTACGATGAGTGACAACGAGAGCATACCATCAAAAATTCATCTTCAGAAGGAAATGTTCCTTCTCCTGAAAGAGACAATTTTTCAAAATGGGGATGGATATGAATTCAAACCTTATTATTATGGGCCATTTTCCCGTGAATTGGAAATAGATATCAATGAACTGATGGAGTCCGGCCTTGTAGTTGATTCACAAGGTTTTAGACTCACTTCAAGAGGGTTCAGAGATGCTCAGGCACTATGGAACGGGCAGGATCAGGCACACAGGACGGCACTTTCAAGAATCAAAGAAAAATACAATAGATTAAGTTCGGATAAACTCTTAGACTATGTGTACGGAAAATATAAGAAGTACACTGTGAAGTCTGTCGTTTTGTTAGATAATCTATATAGTTACTTTGACTCGTTTGCACTGGAGAATGATATCACAATTGATGATTTGGATAGTGCATTTAACAGAATCAGGCATCCCGTAAATGAAAGTCGTAACTGATTCTAACGTATTTTTTCGAGCAGCCCTCGGCAGAAAAGTCGGAACCGCAAGCAAGTTGGTGATCCAACTTATCCGAGATGGTCGGATTGTATCTTATACATGTGATGCCTTGATGGGAGAAATAGAAGAATAGTTAAGAATGATCCAAAACTAAGCAAAATTAATAATATTTATTTTCAGCAATTTATGGATGATATTGACGATTGGCTCAGATACGTTCCGATGAAAGACTTGGGACATGACCAGAAAATACTTAACAGGATTGGAAATGATTGGTATCTTATCGCAATAGCCAGAAACACATCAGCTGATTTTATTATCACCTATGATAAAGATTTGATTTCCATGAAAAGTGAATTAAAAAACGATGACATTGAAGTTTTGACATCTGAAGATTTCATTGAAAATTATAAAAAATAAAAATATCATGTTTTAATGTGAAAAATGTTCAAGCTCCATTAAAAGAATTATCCAAACATTAAGATTATATTGACACTAAAATACTATAATTATAAAATATTTAACAAGAAACCCAACCAAGTTCGTTTATTGTGCCTAATTACAGCTTTACTATGTTTTCTACTTGAAACATTAATCAAATCTAGATCTGGTACCTTCATCCGTGATTGCCATTTATAAGTGGAATAATCCGTTACGAAAACTGGATAGTCATTTGTAGATATTTCTTCTATGTCCCAGGGATCTGATAATTATTACCCCTCTATTTTCCTCAATGTCAGCAATTATACTTTAATCACCGAGTCGCAACTTGTACTCTGCCCTCCCGACTAACTTGACAAAGTACCTGTGTGGATCGCTTCTGGTGCTTTCAACTTTCTTTACTTCTTCTGACGTGTAAGTGTTCTTCCCCGTATAAAGAAGGTTTCTAAACTGCAGATATAAATAGGAAAATCATTCCCTAAGTAGGAGTAAATGAATAAACAAATACTGGGAATATAAAGAAAATTATACTCTAACCAAAAATAAAGCAGGATTAAACCTAAGAAAAACCTTTATATTTTACACAGATAAATGTGTGTGAATTGAATGGGAAATAAAAAGATATCTATCTCTGATGAAGCATACCTGTGGCTATCAGAATTAAAATATAGGAATGAGATTTTTACGGATGTTATATATCGCCTTACAAGTAGGACAAATGTAAATGATTTAAATGGTATTATAAACGAAGAGGAAGGAAAGTCTTTGGAAGAAAATATTAAAAAATCAAGGAAATTAAGCAAGGAAAGAATAGATGGAATCACAAGGGAGTTAAATGAATTATGATAGCCGACACTTCATTCCTTATTGATATAATGAAATCTAATAACTCGGCTCTAAAGAAAGCGAAGGAAATTGAAAAAACAGGAAATACTATTGCCGTTACCTCTATTTCCATTTTTTAATTATTTGTGAGAGTTGGCCTTAGGATCAAACTTGATGATGATTCTGCAATGGAAGCTGGCTGGATATTTGCACAAAAAAGAAGGGAGGTATTGGCAATCGATTCAAAAGACCACACGATTGTAGGTATCTGTGCAAGAAGAAATGAAATTCCAATCACTCGTAATATAAAGTATTTCCGTGATATAGAAAATGTGAGAATTGACGATTATTAAAAATAAAATAGTTAATACTGTATTTGGTTAAAACCTTAATAAAAGCCATAAGACATACTTCAAGCAGGCACATTTCCCTGCCGTTAAGAAATATTATGCAGGCAAAAACTTCATAATATTATTTACCATAAAACACTATGAACACTTCAAAGATACGGATAAAGTATAAAACAAAACATACTCTGAAGTCCATGAAGTTATATCCGGGAGAAACATATGAGGATGTAACAGAAAGGATAATAGAAAACTTTAGTGACCTTAGTGATAAAACTAAAGCTGAAATTTAAGGGGTCAGGAAAGAGATTGAATTAGGCAAATTTGTTACCAACGAGCAGTTGAAAAAAAGATCTTGATCTATAATAGAATATCAGATTGTCTGGTCTATTACTTTTCCACCGTTCTGTTATTCCATGCTTATAGAAATTTATTTTTAGCACTCACGTTTCATCAGGTTTCCTGAACGACACTCTTCTTCTCATATAAATTGCGTTTCCTTTGGTTATCCTATAGTTGCTAACCACAATCCTTGCTCCACAATCACATTTTTTTATTACGTTCATGGCTACAAATCTTATTATCTTACGCCCACAGTAAGGGCATGTCACTTTATCTCCTGCCTCCAATTCTATTTCCTTTACAAGAGCTGATCTTAATTCTAAAAAAGTACCGTTAAAGTCTGTGA
>JAJZJZ010000083.1 GCA_021809755.1 Thermoplasmata archaeon | reverse complement strand
GAATTAACAACCTATAAAATAGATGCCAGAAACAGAATACCATATCCGAGGAGCATAATGATAATCAGAATTGTCAAAACCTGCTTTTTGTTTGGAAGTTTCATTTTAATTTCTGTCATGTTTATTCCTTAACAGACAATAAGTTTATGCGAGGTTGCATTGTATTAAATGTTAACTGGAATACAAGTATCTCATATTCACTGAGCAATTATTAGCTGCCTCTATGGGTAATTTACTAAGAAAAAGATTTATCTTTAGCCGCACATTCTTTTGTCTCTTGCTAAAAGATACTGATAATGCCTTAACAGTTATAATAAACTAATGGGAATAATTTTATGTAACAAGCACATGAAGTAGGCGCAAATAGATTGGACATAGAAGTCATGTGTATAATTTCCATTCAATGCCAAATTATATCGTAGGTGCTCAAGTTGATGAATCTAAGTGTAAAGAGGAATAGGAAAATATATTTCCTTTTCCTATTCCTTACAAGTACATTCTTCATAATAATAAACGTTGAAACGGGAATACTTCTTTTAGCAGTTAGTGAGGGTTTATCACCGCTTCGCCAGAATACACTATTTCCACTTACATATTCTCTGGCCATATTCTCATTCTTCATATCTCTCTACTGGTTCAGAAATGATGGAATTCTATCCATCCCCCTCTCAATAGGTGTACCATTCCTATGGGTAACTATTTTTGAAGTTCTTTGGCAAAATTCGTTCCTTTTAACAGGTAAGTTTAGTGATAACCTAAATTCTGAACTTATTCTTTTAAGCTGGTTGCTTATGGGTTCAATATCCTTTCCAAAGTGGAAAAAAAACAGGGTAACTATTTCTGCTTTTATCGCTTTTAGTATTGGCTGGAGTGCCTGGCTGGGCATGGGCTATCCTCAAATGCCTTCTTTTCTTGGATACTTATTTAATATTTCATTAAAAATAGGAGCATTTGCTTTAATCATCATTCAGTTAAGTCCACTCCAAGAGTATCTATCAATTATGAAGATCCGAATGATGATCTCTCAAGACTAGTTAAAACACCCCTTCGCTCAAGAGTTAAGGATAGGAGAATGGAATTTTTCAGCGACATTCACCTTGGGTGGTTCATGACAAACAAGCAGTATTTCTAATCAATAAGGTCCGGGAAGATCGCAATGATCATTCCAGTACCTTCCTTAATCCATCTAAAGCAGTCCCAAAAAAGAGACTTTTTTTCTAAGCTTCTTCATGGGAAAATATGGAGTACGGTCAAAACCCATAACCATAATAGTATTTATTCTGAATGGAAAATTGGGAATTACAAGTCGACACTAAAAGGTTCTATCCGTGGTTTTTTAACGAACATGATCCAAAGTGCATATCATAAGTTAAAGCAAATAACCACCAGAAAATGAATATTAAACAGGATAACCTTAAAATAGTAGGGGGAGTAAAAAAGAGTGTAAATGTACTGAATAATACAAAGGACAAGGCAATAGTATAAGCCCTTCATGATTCAGGTTGCAGGATATTCATGCCCCTGACGGTAAGAAACATGGACGGGGTATTTGATGAATATGCTGCAATCATTTCTGTATCCGGGAAGACTGTTTTCCGGAAAGTCAAGGTTTTGGGCTACTCAATTTTATATCTAATTGAAGGCCAGAATGCCCATCTGAATCGGACAAAGTGGAAAAAGGTTGGAACATTACAATATCTATATGCTCCTGACAAAGGAACTGCATGGTTCCAAGATTGATAGAAGGACATGTCCTCATCTTTTCAAGCACACTGTGGTAAGATTCCTGCCTCCAATATGACAGAAGTTCGCCTCGAGACAGAAATTAGCTCAGTAATAGTTCCAATAATACACAGACCCGTTTTCACCTTCAGGAGGAACCACAGCAATGCAATTCTGAATGGATATGTACTTCAGACCTATGAGGAGAAACACGTAGAATCGCAGAGGCCATCGCTATTCCAGAGATTCTGGCGACTAAACGATCCAGAGGAATGGTTCTGCTGGAAGTGCGGGACGATTCTTGACAAATTGCTAACGTAGGAAAAGCTGAAAGAGTAAGCTGAGTAGATTGAGCACGCAATAATGAGATATAAAATTGCTGATGCTAAAACTAAGAAGATAATAGATTTTCTTCTTGATGATGACAAGGATCTGATCCTCATGACTGTGTTAAAACTGATCGCGAATAACCCAGAATTGAAGTATAGATTCTGGAGGGAGTTTCAGTTCAGGGGAAATAATTGAACTTTATGAGATTGGTTAAAGCTCTCAGTGAATATTACTTTTCTTTAAGAATATCACTCTTATATTCGTGATTAAAACTCTCAGTGAATTCAAAATTGATTGAGGAGACAAAGTTACCCAGTGAATAACTTTGAACAAGCTTGGGCCATTGGTTCCAGACAATCCTGAAAGCTTTTTTCCATTGTTCAACCTCGGCGTCTATTTGGTACCACACATCGATTATTAAATCTCCCTTTACTTCGCTAATCATAGGTTTTTGAGTGAATCCGAGAATTTTGGTTGTTGAAGACTTTGGCAGTATAACAAATGCTGGCGATATTGTTTGGAAGTTGTCAAGAGTCATTGTTCCTATAGGAGTCGGTAATTTGATATATTTAAAGCATAATGTATTATGAAAGGTGGATCCTTTGTTTATAACAGCCTTGAGTCTAACTGCCTTTGCCTTGCTCCCGCTGTTGACCGCAGTAATGGGTATTACTATGCGGTCATTGATTATAGTTAATGCATTACTATTAAGACTTGCATAAGGTTGTGCGCCGATAAAATTTATGGCTGGAAACGTGATATTCCCTTTTGAAAATAAAGAAAAATACATAGTAACTATTGAAATAAATATTGAAACAATTGCTATCACAATAGTATAATCAGACGCAGAAAACACAGGAATGCCCCTATACTTCTATGAGGAGTGAGTTAATATAGTATTCCTTAGCAATTTTGCTTTTTTGATAAAAATCCGTTCTAAATGCTGAGCCATAGCAATCCTTGTACAATTATAAAACCGCATTAATACATGTGATATTATAGTGTTTCTGGACTAAGCGAAGCATCATAGTGTGGTGAATTTTGGTCCATTCACAGGTATCATATGGGCATGTAAATGCTAATTGAATTTTGTCAAAATTTGACAAAATGAAATAAAACCCTTATAAGCGATCGAAAAATAGAAAGTTTGGGATCTATTGCCAGCATGCAAAGTATAACTTGAAAGGCGAGGAATGGAATGTGATATGAAGATCAAAAAACAAGTTATTGACAATGAGCGAGGTCTTCGGAAGACTGGAAATGTGCAGGAACGGAGTCAGGAAGTATCTAAAACCAAATAATGTTATACCTCACGGGTCCGACCCAATACAAGGTGAATGTGGAAAAATACCTTCAATAATCTCACAATAGAAATAAGGTAAATGAAACTAAGCTATCATAGGTGAAAAGCGAATGCTAATCCAGTTGCCCTAAAAAACCCTCTCTAATCTTGATCGTCATTCTCAGATACCAATTCCGTCAAGAGAGAAATGATCGCAGCAATAAGGATTCCAATTATGATGACAGCTACAATATCACCTAGTGTTGCAGCTTTCTTCCTTTCCTTTTCTAGAATTGTTCTAAGTTCAGCTGCTTCACTTTTCTTTAATGTTCTACTTTCTAGTTTTGCAAGCAAATTTTCTTTTTTTTGAAAGGACGATATATTCTTTCACCTCTGATCTATTTTCAAATCGTCATACGAGCGCACCAAAACTTTTATATTTTCGATATTTTTTAATAATTTCTGAGATTGCTTATTTTTAGCTATTTGTGAAGGAGAACGATCTATTCCAATCCCTAATAATTCCTGAAAAGACTTATTGTTAAGGTCATGGAACTCCAATAATTCAAATTTCCTTATAATCTCAACTTTCGGAATTTCTTCGATACTTACGAATATTTTGTATAGTTTTTTCAGCTGATCTTGAGGCTTAGAGCATTTTGTACCCATGACCTCTGAAAACTGAATTTGATGGCTGAAGTTTTCTGATATCTCTTTAAGAAATTCTTCGTCACTTGACTTTATTGCCTGCATTGATTCTATGTAATCATATATTAGATCTACATTAGCATCAGGCTTCCTGATCAGTAATTGGCTCATACTCATATAGAATTTAGTATATATTGAATTAGAATACGAATCTCTTAATATTATCCCTATATTGACCGGCTCCTTTCTTATCTCGTCCTGTACGTACCTAACCACAACGTATTCGCATAAACTCATTTAAAAAACCCCCATTCACAATATCGAAACTTTAGCTTATTCTCCATGATAATGCTTCTTACAATATTTTTCCTTTTACTTAGAAAAATATTAATCTGTTCTTTGATAACCTCGACATCGTCTGCCCATTCAGCTGGAATTTGTGAAACTAAATCCTGTATTGATTTATCATCCACTGTTTCCAACGACCATAAAGCCTCAGAAACGAATCTGCCTTCCCTAACGTTATCCGCTATAGATGCAAAAAGAGGTTGAAACTCAGAGTCACTTATAATTCTCACAAGTGAGTCAAGATTCCATTGAGGTCCTCCAAGGATGTGACCATTGTCTATCTGGTAAAAACTCTTCAATCCATTCGAAAATGATATAATGAGATTGCCACAATTATTCCTGTCTTTGTTTATGACCCAGTTATCAAAAATTACTACGTATGGGAGTTTGTGTATGTTCTCCAAATCAGAAGGAATAGACTGGTTGCTACATAGGTCAACCGCATTTTTAATTCTTGAAATACCAGGGAAAAAACCCCCTTTGATATTTTTATCTTTTAGGTCATGTGAAGAGTTTATAAATTCTTGGTCAAATTTTACTAGACTGAATTCAGGAACAACACATCCCATTAAATTTCCTGAAAGCGCTCCTACCAATTCATTAATGAACAACCTTTGTCCTTGGTTCTTCTC
Organism: Thermoplasmata archaeon; assembly: GCA_021809755.1. Lineage (GTDB taxonomy): Archaea > Thermoplasmatota > Thermoplasmata > Thermoplasmatales > Thermoplasmataceae. Next base: position 2,143 of record JAJZJZ010000083.1, on the reverse strand, counting down.
ATACTTCACTATATATTCTGAACCATCATCACACAGTATGAAACGTGCGTTTGAACCGCCCTTACCTACCCTCCCTAAGTCAGTCTCTGCATTAACAATCTTTAACAGAAAATCGCCCTCCATCGCCTTAACTTATCCTAAGCATCACACACTCGCAACTAAATAACAAATACTTACCACTCCTTAAACATTATCTTGATATTCTTGTATCCTTGAATTTTTACGTAGTAATGCCTGATCTCAACAACTACTAATTCCTTCATTCTATTAGTAAATTATTCATGTCATTATTTCCGCCCTGACTTTTTTATGCAGCACTTGGGAACACTCATAAGGTCTTTTCAACTGACGAATAATTTAGTTTACCAATAAAGAATGAACTGTCTGATTTTAGTAGAGTAAACTTATGGCTTTGCCCATAACCCCCTCGTCGAACCTGATCAGCAGATTTTCTGCATCCAGCTTACCGAATGCTTTCATTACATGGTGTTATGGCGTTTTGCTTTGACCAGGTCGTATAGCTTTCCGTACAGTTCACTGACTCTCGTATCCATGTATTACATCCCCCCTTTTACATTCAGATGAATCTAAAGCTCCTATCTAATTGCAAAGCGTTTACAGAAGTCAGGACCCTCGCCGTAGTTCTTCATTACAAAGATTTCACTCCTACTATGTTCCTGTCCGACTGCCTGCAGGTCTTCCGGTGCCGTTCCATTTACGTTTATGAGCCCCATTACCTCAGCGCCTTAATGTGCATGATAAATACCAGCCACAGAGTTCTTTGTCAATCTAATATACACCATTGTTTTCACTGGAGTGATGCAGTCTCTCCCGTCTTCATCTGAATAACCTTCACCACATGACATGCATGCTATACCGGGGAGCCTATCCATCCCCATTGGGGAGAAGGCCGGTTCTGTTTTCGTCGTACACTCACAAGCATACCACTTCCATTATCTGCATTACTGTAGAGAGAAAACACGATGCTACATCTTGCTTCACCGTTCCTTGAGCCTGAATTTTCCGTATTCCTGACTTTCTGATCCTTCTGTAGTAGAGGAATGATCTGGGAACATTTATTGCCCCTTGTGTCCTAGATACTACCATTGTAGGCATGACGCTTTCAATGACCATCGCTATCTCCTCACCTGTTGACTTTTTTTAATGCGTCTATTGCAAGGGCCTGATCACCAACAAGACGCTTCAGATCATCGATTTTCTTCTGGTATTCATTTCCCCTTGATAATTGTCACAGACCTTTCCTTCCACCTCCAAGAAACCGTTCCCTATATATGTGGAACTGTGCAACAGATACTCCATGCCTGCCGCACAATTCTGCAAAGTTTGTTGTTGTAAACGATTCAATGACAATCTGTTCCTTCTGCTTAACCGTGAATTTCTCAGGCATGTAAATCACCTGTTCCATTTGGATTGTGTGAAAGATTTGCAAAACCCCCTCTAAACTCTCCCATATATCTCATTAGCTCCATATCATTTCTCTTATAATTGTCCAAATGATTAAGGGAGCTTATCGATCTGCAAACATCAAAGGCTTTTTAATTCGAGATTGCACTGCAGTGATTATGCTGTGTAAATACCTTCATTTCAGAAACCTATCTGAGGAAATGGACATCATGGGCATTCAGATCAGGGATGTCTGAGATCATCATATTGGGAAAGACTATGAAGAAACACATTTATAGTATAATGGAAGCAATAAGATTAGATAGAAATTCTGCTGTTATTGACGGTATTAGCAACAAGATCAGAACAACATTCAAGCTTGCACATGGATTCAAATCTCATGAATACAGAGACAAAATAATATATCTGGTGGGAGGTGGTCTCAGTCTAAACACAATAAAATAAGGAGGCTGAATAAATTTTCTCACTTCCAAGGATTCGTATTTTTTGATCTATTACAATGAATGCGCGAAAGGACCAAGTTCCTGAGGTAATATGTTCCACCATGGACCTCTGGGTTGCTATGGTCAACCTCCCATGCGCCTCTAGCTACTTCTATGAAAAAAGTTAACCCGTCTTCCTCCGATTTCTGTTTTGTATAAATAACTTTACAGTATCCTCCAGACTCTTATTCCTCACAGGATTCCTTGATCTTGCCGCCATGGCTTTCTGTTTTCTC
>JAJZJZ010000082.1 GCA_021809755.1 Thermoplasmata archaeon | reverse complement strand
ACGATCTGCCCTTTTGAACTAGTTTTAATGAACTCAGTTTCGATTTTTTCTTTGCTCATTCTTGTAAGCATTTCTTACTTGCAAATAAACATTTCTTTTTGACCTTTGGCAATATACAAATTCTTAGCATATAATATTGGGAGAAAGATCACATACCTTGAATAACCATCCTAGTGATACAAACAATATACTGAATTTCAAACCAAGAAAAGACAAACCCTTTTTTTGGAAACAACTTTTGGCCATTGGAAAATTCACAAAAAAAGATGATCTTAGAATCACAGTCCTGATTCGTGGGTAGAATTCAAGTAAGATACATTGTTCTGAATGTTCAAAGGAAGGGGTTCATGGAACTTGTTCATTTAGTATCCTCTTAATTAAATAATCGGATACCTACCTATCCTCTGTTCTATAGTTCTAAGTTTTTGAGTATACTTATGAGTTTATTAAGAATCACGATATTTTGTTTTGTTACTAAAAACGAACTTTGTAGCACCATTGGGGCATAGAAATGAATAGCAATACGTCAGGAATTCTTCGAAACAAGAATTTCCAGAAATATTTTGCAATGACTCTAACTTCTAGGTCTGCTACCTCAGTAGCCAGCCTTGTTATTGTATGGTATGTGTTTGCAGTTACCCAGTCAGCAATAGATGTAGCAATAGTTGGCGTAACTGAAACCGTAAGTGCTGTCATTCTCTCATTACCAGCAGGTGTTTGGATTGACAGATTTAACCGTCTAAAGTTACTTGTCTTATCCAATTCAATCAGGGTATTGAGCATAACTGCGCTGATCTTCTTTACCCTAATTTATGGATTTAATCTAATTGTAATAATCATCTTATTATTTGCTTGGACAGGCGCAGGTGAACTCTACAGATCGGGCGGTTATTCTGTGCTCCCTGAATTGATAGGAAAAGAAAATCTCTCAAGTGCAAACGGGATTGAACGATCGGGAAGGGGGCTGTTCACGGCTCTATCCAACGCAATAGGAGGAACCCTTATTCTTGTGGTCGGAGCTTCAATAGCACTATCATGGGGAGCAGTTGGATTTTTCGTGGCTCTTTTCTTTTCCGTGTTGCTGCTTAGTTCTAACAGTGGAACAATTAAGCGGTTATCCTCAAGGCAGGAGAAAAAGAAGAGTGGATATTTGGAGATTCGTGAGGGAATTGCGTGGCTGATATCCCAAAGAGGGCTCTTATGGCTAACTATTTCCGCACTGCCCTTCAATTTCTTTTTTACCATCTCATATTATTTTCTTGTTGTATATGTAAAAACCGGACTATCGGCTGGACCGTTGATTTATGGGGCTATACTTGCCACCTATTCCATTGGCTACGCCATTGGTTCACCTCTTGTCGCGCGTTCCAAATGGGCGCTTAGGTACGTAGGAAAAGTGTGGATTCTTGTCTACGGTGGTAGTATTGGAACCTCACTTCTGATTATGGGTATCATCCCAAATTCATTTCTAGCAATCCTGTTATTTTTTATTGTTGGTCTAGGGATAGGTTTCGCAGGAAACGTATGGCTCACTTTTGCACAGAATATAGTACCGGAAAAGATGCGTGGTCGTTACTTTGCAGTCGACGGTTTGGTAAGTTTCATAGGTGGCCCTCCTGCCGTGGCAACAGGCGGAGTTTTGGTGCTGTTGTTCGGTGTTATTCCAGTATTCGAATTGTCGGGTTTCATAATATTGCTTTTCGCTCTTTGTTTTTCCTTATTCAGGTCTCTTTGGAAACTTGACGGCACCAGAATGTTGGAATAGTTTTTTTCACAATTCAATAAGTCAAACGTATAAACTAAGTCTTGTTGTAGAAAACAACTTTGAATGTTATTCTCAGACCTATATCTGCTTTTTTTGCTGCTTTATTGGATTGCTGGATTGTCACTCGAGGAAATATCAAAATATGATTTGGAACTTAAAGGTAACTTCTTGAAAACCTTCATGAAGCTTGAAGGAGTACTATCTGGTTATGCCTCTTGGATTCTTGATTCGATAAGTTTAATTTCTCAATATGAGAAAGGGAAATCTTCCATTATCGGTGATATCCAAGCAATGGCTTAGTACACTCTTTATGGTCACTTCGATCATTATGTCATAAAGCTTCTGGAAAAAGACGTTAACAAAACATTGTTGAGAGATGATATAATTGCGTTGAGGGAGAATTTGCCCTCACTTAAGTATCTGTTTGAGGGCAAATATGATGCAGAATTTTTAAGAGAGGTTCTTACAAGGGCTGAGAGAAAAACTAGAATGGACGAGAAGTATGTCGCAAACACGCTTGTAAAACCCACATCCTGAAACTGTCGTTCTCACAATTGAATATTAAGATGAGATTCTACATTCGGTATTTACTTCTCTGAGCATAGCTGTTCATTAGGGGATTTTTATATCGAAGAGATATTGGTCGATTCTCACTACAGAAGAAAAAGCATCGGTACTTTTTTGTTAAGAGGAATACGAAAGGATCAATTGAAAGCTATTGTCGTAGATACGCCACTGATTAATATACAGGCTATTAAATTTTACAAGAAAAGCGGATTCCTAAAGGTTCCTGGACTATCATAAGAATTCCATAAGATATGGACCAGAATGTCGAAACCTGTCTTAATGCATTTTACTGGGATTTACAAGTCATCATAAACATTCCTTCTGTTTCCAACATCAATCACAAGGATCACGAGTTTCTCCCTTTCTATACTCATGATTACTCTGTACTTTCCAGTTCTCAAACTATAAAGTGGGACTCCATTGAGACGTTTAATGTAATGAAACGGAGCCTTGCTGACAAGCTTCATCTTTTCCAAGATTTTTTCAGCGTCAACCCCTTCCATTTTCTCCAAGAACCGGGCAGTTGTTTCTGTCCATTTAACCTCGTAATCAGGCAATTTTTAGCCTCTTCCTCACTTCATCGGTTGTATATACCATACCCTCTTTAATGTCCTTCAGGGACATTTCTATCTTCTCAATTGTATCTTTAGAAAGGGGTTCCTCGTCCTCTGCCAGTTCTGAAAGTCTTCTTATGACCGAATCGTAAGACTCGTTTGGGTAAAGCCTTAAAGCATTGAGCCTTTCCTTAAGGTCCTTTTTAATTTGGATAGTTGTCTCCACATTGATGTAATTATACGTAGATAGATAAAGTTTACCAAAGGTAGGTATAGCGGGACATAGCAGCTTATGGGTACTATCCACCTAATTAAATAATCGAATCACTACATACTCTCTGTTCTATCGTAATATGTTTTTGAATATACCCCTATGAACGAAAATTTGATTGGGGTGAGCCTCACTAAATGAAACAGTTGATTGTATGCATTTGTGACCTATTGTATTGGTATTTTTCTGCTCTATCAAAAGCAATCAAGACATTTGTAGCAATTATACATCACTCGCAAAATTTGTTTGTGTCTAATTTACCTTTCACATTGATTTTGAATTTAGCAATCATTTCATGATCTTAACGTTCCTGCTTCTAAGGTAGGCGAAAGATTTGTCCTGAGTAATTAGGACCTCATCGTTGGCTACGCATATTCCAAATATTAGGAGATCATTATCGCTCATCATTTTTCCACTTGACTTTAACTCCTGATATGCCTTTGCAGCTGCCTTAGCTGACGAGTCGTTAGAATGATATACTCGAAGGTTTTGTATCACATCTTCCATAATTTTTCTACTAACGTTCTTTAATAACTCATATTCATTAACAAACGTGGTAGACAAATCATTTTTTCTGTAGCTGTTAACTTCCATTACTACGTCTTCCTTTCCTATTAGGTAGTCTATAATCACATTCGTATCTAGTACCACCATAAAATCACATCTTCTCATCGTTTCTTGTTCGATCTTCTTCAATTTGCAACTTAAATTTCTCCAATTCATTTGCCTGTGCTTTCAGAACACCAGCGAATTTATTAAAATCCTGTCTATTGTTGGAGTGTTCTACCAACTTCAATACAATGTCTGAAAAAGACATATCTTTCCCCTTGACTTTTTTCAGCGCTTCATATGCTGCGTTAGATAGTGTTACAGGTTTTGTCATAATACATATACATATCATATACGTATATAACTTTAAGGGTAAGACCATGAAAGGTTCAATTCTTTTCCTTTAAGTGACTGTTCATTTTTCTTTCTCAAAACTAGAAAATTAAACAACCTTAAAAGGCCAGAAATAACAAAGTGAATTTGATACAGGAGGTATCTCACTCATTATAATTAAAGAAGTCATCATGCATTTTGTATTCATAAAGCATGTGACTTTTTAAAAGATCCATCATGTTATACTTATAAAAAATGATGTAAAAAATACTTACCGTTGTATTAAAAATTGTCAGCAGGCATTTTCAGCCTGTTTTAAAATTATGCTTCTTCTTGTAAAAGTAAGTAACTGCTACAGCTGCAATAACCACTGCTACAACGACTACTAAATAATAATTGATTAGGGAAGTACTTGGCGGCGGTATTTTGATAAGAGTGAAAGTTATGTTTTTAGTATCTCCAGGAGAAAGTGTGAAATTCATGTATTTTGTAATATATCCTGGATCGGAAATTACAACTGAATAAGAGCCTGCAACTACATTCATATTGAACGTTGAGTTCCCAACATTAAAGATCGCACCGTTCACAGTCACAGTTAATCCTTTCTGAGTGAAATATCCTTTTATGTGCGCCCAGCGGTTATAACTGAGGTTTATTACTATATTTGAACCGCTTATTACAACCGTTCCAGAAGTTACACCGCTTGTATAGTAAGATGTGTTATTTGAAATGCTGTAAGTGTAGGAAGTTCCATTAATTCCTGAAATGCTGTATTCTGAACCTGAAACTGTTTTATTTATTCCATTTATCTTCAAATTCCAACTGCTCCCTATTGAAATTCCAGATTCCTTGAATGTTATGCTATAAATAGAAGATGTGCTGTATTCATAAATGTAATGGGATTCACTCATTCTATAGGCAGGGTTGTTAGTCATGAATAAGTATCTATTGCTGGTGTCAAATATCATTTCCTTGGAAGGAAAACTGTACGGAGCAGAACCCAGTATCTTACCGGTAGAAAGATTAACGGCTACTATCGACCCTTCTGATGTCGTGGCATTAAAGCTCTGAATGTATTCTATTCCTGTAAAATTATAATAGGTAGAAGTAAATGGTAATCCTGTGAGCCTTATTCCTTGGCTAAATTTGTGACTAGTTGCGTTATATATAAGGTCAGGAGTATTGGACGTATTTGTGTCCCCCAATAGAAACAATCCATTTTTACCATATTGCGTAATTGTTGGCCCGTAGAACCCTTTTGGATATGGAATCTTGTTCATTGATCCATTTACTGGGTTCATGCTAATGATGCTGGAGTAATTGGAAATCAGAATATTTCCATTGTAAATTTGGGGAATTCCATGGATGAGCCCCATATCAGAAACATTCTTGAATGAAGAATTTTTAAAAACGGTTCCATTTAGATTTAGGATATAGGCATTTGTAACATCTGTGGAAGAATTACCAGATATGACGTAAAGAGCATTTGTGCTGTTACCTGTTGTTATGGCAGTGATATTAGACTTAATCTGGTTTAGAATGGTAGTTTTATCAATTGTTCCATTTCCCGGGTAGATTAAGCTTAGTTTACCTGTAGATGACGAAACGACATAAAGCATGTTTGACCCCGATGAGTAATATATAAAATTTGGTGAAGCAATATTTATGCTATTTCCAGCAGCGATTCCTGTGGATATATTATATCCGATAATTTCATTCAAAGCAGGTAAAGCAGTGAATAATGTACCTTCTTTCTGATCAAGCGCAATAGAGGAAATACAATAATTTGAAGAACCGTTGGAGTAATTAGATTCATAACCCGATATATGCCCCAAAGTTCTGCTGGAAAAAGTCGATTCAGCTTTTAGAATTGATTGATTCGCCGGGCTTTCGAATAGGACAGTAATGGTTAAAGGTTCCCCTGAAACATTAAAATAGAGGCCTGCGGGGTAGGGCTGAAATCCTCCGGATGCAGAGAAGTTTACCTCATAAGAACCATTTATTAGCATTTTTGATATATCTGATCCTCCTGTCCCATTCATACTCATTCCATTAATCGTCGCATTCCAGGTCATTCTAGATGGAAGACCACTTTCTATGAATGTCGTATTATAGCCAAAAGAATATGGGAGATTGATGATGCCGCTTGGAGTTGCGTTTCTTACAAAAACCCAGTAGAATTTGTTATTGGGAGAACGGTCATTACACTGGAATCCGATTGTTGCGTTCATACTGGAAGGATTAGCAGGGAAACCGATGTGTGACACATTCCCCACTTGGCCATTCACCACTCCTATTGTATAGCTATTCCCCACATATCCTACACCATAAACATGAAATTTGTTTGGATCTATTGATTTTGAATAGTTGTATGTATATGTAACTCCATTATCATTCCACACGCTCATTCCCGGCCCATTGCTGGAATTTGTTGCCCAACCAGATGCAACATCAGAGAGACTACAATAATATCCTCCTGAACTGAACCCCACTCCATTTAGGAAATAGGACGTATTATGAATACCACCCGGACCAATAAGACCACAGGATTCTACATAGGAAGGATAGGTGAAATTTGCTCTGGTGTAAATATCCTGGGGACCAGTTATTTGAAGACTATTGTTCACAACTACATTTCCAATTACACAGTTTCCATTCGTTCCATAGGATATCCACTTTGATGAGTTAATGGTCTTACCTGCAAAATTGTCGTAGAATTTGAAGATATGCTGCCCATTGTCGAACTGCGCATACTTCTTGGATAGTTGCGGGGCTTCTCCCGTAGTGACACCATTGAAGGCTGTCTGATCGAGTGGCAGAAAATTCATCTCGATGTTGGCTGAGGAAGATGCAGCGATAGGATATTGGAGCTTTAACCAATATGTGGTATTATTGTCATTAAATGAATTGCCTGATTGCAACCAGGAATCGATCATAGTGCCATTTAAATAGGTAAAATAAACATTGGAAAGGTTGGAATTTTCATAAATTGAGTACTCTGAGCTGTTCACAACGATCATTTCATTGTAGTTAGGTGGTATTGAAATATTCTGGTTATTATTTATGGAAATATATACATGGGTTAGTGATTGTGTATATGGCGCCATAGCATTCACAGCTGGAACTGTTTGTTGAGAACCCCCAGTTATGAGGTATGGACTTGGCATTAACATAGATGCAGCTATAAGAAGACTTACATAAAGGTAAATGCTTTTCATCTTATAATCATATTTCCTTACTAATATATAGTGTTTTTTATTTCATATGATTAGCTAGTCCTGCTTTTGATCGGGAACACTATAAGGATTAGAATTTTAAATGATTTTGTCTGACTTT
>JAJZJZ010000081.1 GCA_021809755.1 Thermoplasmata archaeon | reverse complement strand
ATATGTGATTGTTAAATTGCTTTCCGGAACCTGCAATAATTTTAAGTAGACTTCAGAGCCAATTGGCGAATGAGTTTCTAATATTACATTTTTTTTGTTATTAACCATTTCCTTTATATCCTCTAACAATTGTTTATCTTTTTTTAAATTTCTATGATATTCTATAATTACAGTTGGTGCCATGTTATTGTCTAAACTTTGTTTAACTGTTGAAATTAATCCAAGTTCGTGCTTAAGTCTGTCCTTTAGAATCTTTGAATGGATAAAGAGACCCTCATCTTTATTGATATAACATAAAATATCAATATTCGTCGGCCTCGGTTTTAGGTTATTCTCAACACTTTCTTTTTTAAGAATAATATAAGTTTTTAGAATTTTAACATCGATATGATCATTTGTATAAATCTCTATATTATTAAATAACTTACTTATTGCTTTGCGTTCCCATTGCTTAAAAACTAAAATTATATAACTATGAGCTGGAATAAAATCTATCATAGTAACATTAAAGTTACGTAGATTTGTGATAGCAAGTTTAAAAAAAGATTCTGGATAATGTAAAGTTAAATTTTTATCGAACGAGCACCTTATTTTCGTATTATTTGGAGTTGAATATACGGATTTTCGTTTTCCCAGCAAATATACCCTCTTATATCCTTTCTCTGAAAGTTGGTAAGCAATTTTGCTTAATTTAGCTGAAACGATCAAAATCCTGCTCATATAATCTATCTTTAAATCTTCCATAATCCCTGGAAAAGTTTCACTCACTTTTCCTGATCTTCTCCTACAGAATTTGAAGCATTTCTTCTCAATTCTCATATAGTTTTACCTCCCCTTCACTCTTCCAGGATCTTTCTCTGAATTCAGAAGTATTCAGAAATTTGCTCATGAATTCGTCTGGCCATATGTAACCTGTCTTGATTGAGTTATAGGGCGATCCGATATCTCCATCATCTTCCGGAGCGTGTTTCTGTATATATTCCAGCTTGATCCCCAATAATTTCAAGGCATTCTTGAACTCCTTCGAGATATACTGGGAACAATTGTCTATACTCAGTACTAGACCTTCTGGAACTGTTTCATTGAATGCCAGAAGAACAGCAATTTCCATGGATCGCATGGCATCCCCCGTTATACATAAAATGAAATTATAGTATTCCTGGCATTCCTTGGTAAATGTGTCCTTAATGGACATAAGACAGGTCATCACTGACTCAGTTGGAATGTAAGTGATCTCAGTTTGCCAGAGTTGGTAATGCCAAGTGAGTTTGAGTAGATGCTTAATCTCTTTTCTCCCTATATTTTTTGAGACCGGAATTTTCAGATTACCATCATTAATGATATTTCCGACGGTCTTCCGGTCCACATACATTCTGTGGTTTCTCAGTGTTGCCCACGTTCTCCAGTATCCGAATGTTGGTCTCTCTGATGCAATATATTTGATCCTTTCCTTGATTGAGGGATCAAGCCTCTGGATGTGTCTCTTCACAGGCTTGTAATAATATTCGGACAGCGAGATTCCCGTTATTCTTGATATCTCCCTGAGAGGTATCTGATCCCTCAGTTCTTCAAGAACCATCATCTTGAGCTCCCATGAAGCTTTTTTTTCAAAAGTGTCTATGACCAGTGACTGACCTCCTACGATCTTCTTCAGATCCTGAAACTCCACATTCCTTAAACCAGAATTCCTTCCCTGAGCTAGGGCTGACTTTCCTCTAAGCATGAACTGCTCCATCCACTCTCCCAACCTAAGAGAGTATCTGTCATCACTCAGACATATCTCATCTTGAGCAACGTTCTCGAAGAAGGTTTCCATGACTATCTGGAAATTCTCTTCCGCTAAGTATTTGGATTTCATGTTAATTTCTCCATAATTCGGAAAACCACTTTTCGCATGCTCTTCATGTATTTGTTCTTCTCTATAATATTATCATCATGGTGTTCCAGTTCTGTGAAGGTCTAGGTAAAAGGGAAAATGTTGAAACGGTGCATAAAAAACAGTTACACCGTTCTGGAATTCAGGCAAGGTGGATATTGCAAAGAAGTATATTGAAAAGAGAGTCTATGTTATGGTGTTAAAGGAATCACTAATTTGTCACAGAGTTTATTTATCCGGTAAATTAATATTTCAATTAAAATACAAGAAATAGTGTTAAATAAAAGGAGCGTTTACGATTTCACGTTTATTCTGCCAGGTTTTGTTCCAATCCCTCCTGGCGGGTATATGGTTGTTTTTGAACTTTCCAAATACCTTACCAATAGAGGATACAAAGTTTTGATTATTTTCCTAAAAAGAATGCACAGGAATCTGTATAACATTGAGAAAGAAGAAGAATTATTAAATAAAATTAAGGCTGATTCACTAAAAAGTAAGGTTTCAGGTAGTTTACAAAATACTCTATATACGCAATTCTTAATAAGTCTTATCAGAAGACGACATTCATTTTTGAAAACAATTTGGTTTAAGCTTAGTCGTGATTCAATCACACATTCTGACGGGACTTTTCTTTCTAAATTCAGCTTTGATAATATAGATTATTTTGTAAGAAAAAGAATCCCAAAAAAGCTTGAAACGAGAAGACTTATTGCTACAGCTTGGGAGACTTCATACTTTGTTGACCGTTTCTGTGGATGTAAATTTAAGTATTATTTGGTTCAGCATGATGAAGATAACCCAGTTTTTTCAGGCAGATTAAACGGACTAGCGCATAAGAGTTATGATTTTCCTCTTAAAAAGATAGTTATTAATAAACAAATGCAAGAAAGATTCTCATTAGAGAGTCCAATTAAAATAACAGTGGCCGCACATGTAATAGGAAAGGTCCTTAACAAACCTGAAATGAGAAATAATAAAATTATTTTAATGCAGCTAAGGGAAGGTACTGATAAAGGAGCTGGGTATGCAATTGAAGCTGCAAGATTAATAAAAACCAAAAGACCTGAAATTGAAATCATAAGTTTTGGAAACTATAGAGGTGACTTACCTGAATTTATTAAACATTTAGGATTTGTAAGCAATGCTGAGTACATTGAACTTTTCAATTTGGCCACCATTTTTGTTTTGCCGTCACTTGTTGAGGGGTTTTCAACTCCGGTTCTAGAGGCTATGTCCTGCGGATGTGTTCCTGTTGCTACTAAATGTGGTGGACCAGAGAATTTTGTTGAGCATCAGGTAAACGGATTATTGGTTTCCATCAAGGACTCTCATGGAATCGCAGACGAGGTAATTTGGTTGCTTGAAAATACAAATAGGAGAATAGAAATGGCAGACCGTGCTATTGAGACTGCCAAGGGTTTTTCAGAAGGTCGTATGGGAGAAGAACTAATCGATGGAATTTTAAAATATGAAAGATCACTGACAAATAATTTTTAAGGGTTATAGTTTTTGACAAAATGCAAAAATTGTTTCAGCGTAAATCTTCGGTAACAATTTTGCAACACCATTGTAAATATTAGGATAATCATTCCATCCTTCCAAAGTAAGAATTTTGAAGTTACCTGTGAGTAGATTTTTAACTTCGTTAAAAGAGTACTCCCTTAGATGACCGAATCCTCCAAAAGAACCTTCTATAATCTCAGATTTTTTCATGTAAGGGTTCCACCCTTTAATAAGAGACATCAGTTTCCCAAGAGCCGAAACGTTAGGTACTGAAAAGAATAACAGTCCATTTTTCTTCAACAGTCTGGTCACATTATTAATAACCAGAGAATCATCAGAAAAGAGATGTTCAAGTACTTCTGTAAAAATAATGCAATCAAATTCGTAAGTAATTTCAGAACTTTTCCTTTCTGTAATATCATAAAATAATACTTTACCACTTCTATCTCCATCTTGTAACTTAAATTCACGGCTTGGCAAAATGTTATATATAACGCAAGCAGATAATTTATTTCTTATTATGGGATCAAATATTGAATAGCCTATTATCCCAATCTTACTGCCAGATTTTACTTGCTTAATTAAAAATGCTATGAGATGGTTTATTCTTTTCTTGTGAAATTCTATATAATATTTATTATATCGATCTCTTTCCATATCCTCTTTGGTAAAGAGAGACAACTATATTTTCTTTATTGAATTTATTCCTTATACCTGTTCAATTAAAATTATAACTTTGAAGTATCCTTTGCAGATATTTTCTTGAAATGTTCATCGCAATTCATGCATCAAACAGGGATGAGATCGTGGCGTTTTCACGTCAAAACTCTGTATTGCATTAGCAGCTTTTTACACATGCGGAGAGTCTGAATTTTTAGATAGGGTTAAATCATAAAGTTAGATGAACAATCAATGCCATTCGACATATCAGAAGTAAAAATAAATGGATTGAAGGTAATAACTCCGAAACTCTACATCGATCAAAGAGGAATGTTTTATGAATCTTTTAAAAAAAGTGATTTTAAAAAATTCGGTATTACAAATGAATTTGTTCAGACTAATGTTTCGATTTCAAATTTAAATGTTTTAAGAGGCTTGCACTTTCAAGTTAAGCCATCCGCTCAAGCGAAATTGGTGACAGTCTTGAGAGGATCCATTTTTGATGTTGCTGTAGACATCAGAAAAGGCTCTCCAACATTTGGGCAATATTACAGTAAAGAGTTGAGTGAAGAAGATGGGAATATGTTGTGGATACCAGAAGGATTTGCTCATGGTTTTTTATCATTGAAAGATAGTACCAAAGTCATGTATTGGGTCACAAGTGAATATTCACCAGAGCACGAAAGAGGGATTATATGGAACGATCCTTCTATTGATATTAAGTGGCCGAGTATTACTCCCATACTTTCAGAAAAAGATTTGGAATTTAAGAGGTTGGAAGAAGCAGATATAAACTTTACATATGGTGATAATTGATGAAGATCATTGTAACAGGTGGAATGGGTTTCATAGGGTCAAATTTCGTTAGATATCGAATGAACAAGCATCCTGAAGATGAAATCATTAATGTTGATAAGATAACATACGCTTCTAACCCTCTAAATTTGGATTTGAATAAAAGCAGAAATCATAAATTTGTTAGGGTTGATATTGTGGACTATGAAAAAATGGAGCAGGTTGCCAAAGATGCCGATTGTATAATAAACTTCGCTGCTGAGTCACATGTTGATAATTCCATATCATCGTCGGAAGAATTTATTAGATCAAACATAGTCGGAACCAATACACTTTTGAAAATAGTTCGTGAAAAAGGAATTAGATTTCATCACATTTCTACCGATGAAGTTTTTGGAAGTTTGGATTTAAATTCAAACAAGAAATTTAATGGTAACTCTCCTTACAATCCAAGAAATCCTTATTCTGCAACAAAAGCGTCGGCAGATTTTTTAGTTAAAGCGTCAATCAATACATACGGTGTCAGAGCGACAATATCCAATTGTACAAATAACTATGGGCCATATCAGCATCCAGAAAAACTTATACCTAAAACGATTCTTAATGCTTTATATAGAAAAAAAATACCAATCTACGGTAAAGGAAACCAAATCAGGGATTGGATACATGTGATAGATCATTGTTCCGCAATTTCTCTGATTATTGATAAAGGTAAAATTGGAGCCACTTACCTTATTGGAGGAAGCGAAGAGACAAGAAATATAGACATTGTGAAAAAAGTAACTCAAGTGATGAATATATCGGATGATATAATTGAATTTGTCTCGGACAGACCAGGCCACGATGTTAAGTATGCATTAGAAACATCTAATGATCTTATTAAATTAGGTTGGAAAAAAACAATTAAATTAGAAGATGGATTAAGAGATACCGTAAAACACTATATGGAAAATAAAAAACACTACGAGAATTACAATAAGTGGCAGGGTGAATGGAATTAGGGTACTGGTAATCGGTGGTAGCGGTTTTGTTGGAAGATATTTAATGAATTATTTTTCTTGCCATGGCACCTCAACGTCTGGTGAAACAGGTTACATTAAATTAAATATCACAGATACAAAATCACTGAATATAATCTTGAAGGAAGAAAACCCTGACCTTGTAATCAATGCATCCGGAATAACAAACGTTGATTACTGTGAAACACACATTGATGAAGCAATGAAAATTAATGGGTTCGCTGTAGAAAATCTAGCAAATGCAGCTGAAGATGTAGGGGCAACGTCATGCCATATTTCAACAGATTATGTATACTCTGGTGAAGGATGCAAATATACCGAGGAAGATGAAACCAAACCTGTTAATGTTTATGGAAAGTCCAAATTATTGGGAGAGCAACTGATTAGAGGAAGAAAGAATATTATTCTAAGGATATCAACACCATATGGATTTAATATAACAAAGAAAAAGATTACGTTTCTCGAATTTATAGTTTCGAATTTAAAATCTAAAAAGCCTGTAAAAATAGTAGATGATCAGTTTACAACACCAACATTTTTGAATGAAATCCCAATTGCAATCGAAACCCTGTATGATCTTAAGAAAACGGGAATATATAATTTAGGATCAACAGAATGCCTGAGCAGATTTGAATTCGCGGAGATCGTCTCAACAGTATTTAGATTGAATAATGAACTTATATTAAAGGCTAAAACCTCGGAGATTCCCTTTATTGCAAAAAGACCTAAAAACTGTTGTATGAGCAATGAAAAATTAAAATCTATTACTAAGATAGGAGATATTAAAAATAATCTTGAGGCACTAAGTCATTCCTTTCTTCCCTGAATAACTTTTAAACAAGATTATTGTTTAAAGAATCTGCTCCTTAAAGCTCTAGTTTCGATTCTCTTCCAATGACTAATTTCATTGTTTTGGGTCTTGAAACGCTAGGTTTAATTGTGGTTTTTGAACCTATTAAACTTTCGCTAATTCTGATTTCATTTGGCATTTTTATACTAGTATTATCCATAATTATGGAATTTTCTATTTCAACATTCTCAATATTGCAATTTGACCCAATGCTCGTAAACGGTCCAATGTACGAATCTTTTAATTGGCAATTTGAGCCAACATAGCATGGGCCAAGGATTCTTGTATTTTCAAGGAGTTTTACGTTTTCTCCCAAATATACCCTGCCTGAGATTTTACTTTCTTCCTTCATTTGATTTCCCTTAATCCTATCTAAAACCAGTCTATTGCAATCAAGGAAATCTTCAACAGTTCCCGTATCCTTAAACCATCCATTTATGATTGAATAGCCAACATTCATTCCTTTATTGATCATTTCCTGATAAGCCTCGGTGATTTCATATTCATTTCTTCCAGAGGGTTTTAAATGTGAAATAATCTCGAATACATGCGGATTAAGGAAATATACTCCGGCTATTGCTAAATTCGACCTAGGTTCCCGGGGTTTTTCCACTAGTTTAGTTATTTTATCCTCCTTAATTTCTGCTATGCCAAATTGAGATGGATTGGTCACTGGTACTAGAGCAATCATTGCATCATATTTTTTTGAAATAAAGTCCTGATATAATTTTGAAATTCCATCTTGCAAATAGTTATCACCCAAATAAACTATGAAACTGTCATCCTTCACAAAGGTTTGAGTTAATCCTATTGCTTGAGCAATTCCAAGAGGTTTGTCCTGGTATGTATATGTAATTCTTATATTCCATT
>JAJZJZ010000080.1 GCA_021809755.1 Thermoplasmata archaeon | reverse complement strand
ATATTATACATCATTTCCATCAGTCGGTAGGAGGAACCCAGGCTTGGAGAAAAATTTTATGAGACTCCTCGAGCTATCTCTTGTAGGAGTTTCATCTTTTGTTCTTTCGGATATATATTTGGAAGACTTTTACCTGCGAATCGGTTCTTCTACGCTGGGCGCCTTTTACGCGTATTTTGGAATGGGCACCGTACCCCTAATAATTTACCTGTTCATTTGGTGGAGAAGACACAAGCACCAAGAGGAGGATAAATTCATCCATTTTTTGAGAATTGCATTTGGCTATTTGTGGGTCCTTGACGCGTTCCTGCAGATGCAGCCCGGAATGAACGAGTACTTCGCTTCAACGATATTATCCCCTAATGTCAGCACAGGAGGAATAACCGGATATGTTTCGACCTTTGCCCTTTCATTGTGGAACATGCATCCCGTTGTGTTTGATGTTGTCGCTTCCCTAGTCCAGCTATATATAGGTGGAGTTCTTTTAACACAAAACAGAGGAAAGGTCTACTCTTTGACACAAATATTAACCATATTATGGGGTCTTTCCATCTGGATTCTTGGAGAGGGATTTGGTGGTGTATTCGGATCGGGGGAAACGATTCTTACTGGATTTCCAGGCTCTGCGCTCATCTATGTCTATGCATCCATAATCCTGCTTTTGTCGTCAGAGAATCACCACGGAATGATATACAAATCATCATCACTTTTCGGAGCGGTGATATTCATACCAGCATTAATTGTACAACTCATGCTGTCCTTTAGCCATTTTTGGAACATGTCATCGGTATACATGCCTATGCCATCTCCATATGGAATGTTGAATTTTGCAAATGAATTTCAGTATTATTTCACCCACTCACCAGTATGGCCGGATATTGTGACTCTTTTTCTTATTCTGGCATCTACTGCTGGATGGGTCTCTGGAAAGTCATATGGCTATATTTTTTCTGGTGTTCTCGCATCCTTTTCGTGGATAGTTTTCCAGGGTCTTGGTATACTGGGAATCTTGAGCACAGATCCAAATACCGGTCTTCCCTTGATGATTATAAGCATCTTCTTCTATCTCTGGACGAAGAAATCTTTCGCGTCACGCAATGGTCTTAAAAAACACGCGTTTTTGGCCTTTGACGAGAACCATACGTAATGAGCTATAATGTTACCCATAAAAACAACGGCATAAAGGAACTGCATAAAAATCGAAAATTTGGATTTTAGTATTCGCTTAAAACTTTAATCAAATCCCGACCGGTCCATTTATACATTTAGATTACGATCCATTTCATAAAGATCCAGTTAAACCTTTAGGGGTTTGCTCAAACTATTCCAGACTCTTCTTAATTATACTCCTTTCAACCTTGCTTATATTATACATGTCATAGAGTATGTCATTAATTTGATTCTGAGTCTCATTTATTTCTCTCTCCAGTTCATTAACATCATCAGTCCGTTTGTCTTTGTTCATTGAGTAAGAAGAATAATCAGTTATCAATTTTCTAGCCAGTTTTGCTACCTTTTCTTGTTGAGGTAGATTAAACTTAGGGAGAGGGATGTTCTGGGCATAAGCTTTATAAAAATCCATTGACCTTACCGCGTTGCTATAGATAAATTTGTAAGTATAAAATTGAATCACGTCGGAATTCAACAAAGCGAGTATAAATTCGTTTGAATATAAACCATCTTTAACAAAGATGTTGGTAACCGTGTTAAATGAAAATAACCCCTCTTCATCAAGGGCAGCAGTTATCTTGATGTGGTCTCTAATGTGAGCAACAATTCTTTGAGCAACTATGTGTGGCTTCTTAAAGTGTTCGATTGTTTTCTTATACTCTTGAATTTCTGTACTATTTGGATCATAATATCTACAACCACGAATAATGTAACGTTGTACATCATCTCCCCTTAGTACTTTATCACTTCCCTCTCGTGGCTCTTCAAAAAAGAAATCCTTACCTTGAATACCCAAGCCCAAATTGATTTCAGATATGCTACCTAACTTCTTACCTGAAACTTCCATCTTCTTTTTAATATCGTAAGCTATTGGGTTTGGTTCCAGTTGTATTTTATTCTCTATAGCACAATTATTCTGTAATACCCTAGCTGTTTCCTTTATCATGCGACCATCAAGTTCACCAACACTGATCTCGTCATCGCTTTTTGGTTTCTCATTCTTTAAGATAAAGATGATCTGTTCTAATAGTACACCTTTGAAAGCTTTGCCGCTGTCAATAGTGTAAAGTACCTTGTATTCTGTTAGGATCTTGTGTCTAATCTTATCCCACGAATCAGTAAATGAAAGCATTTTAGGTACTATCATACCTAAGTGCCCTCCTTTTTTAAGAAGTTTTAGTGATCTATTAATGAAAACGGCAGAAGCATTCATCATTCCTGATTTAATTTCCTTATATTCATCAGTTTTGTTTATAGGATTATTTTCAAATATTTTAAAATAGGGTGGATTCCCAATAACAATGTCGAATCCTCCCTCTCTCATAATCTCAGGAAATCTCTCTTCCCATCTGAAAGCCATATCACTTACCGTTGGGTCATCAATCAAGCTGTTTCCAACCTTGATGTTGTCTCGAAGTGTAGGCAATTTCTGTTTCATTTCAGATATCTGCAATAATAAATTTAATTGAGCGATTTCCACCGCCTTTGGATCAAGATCAACTCCGAATATGTTGTCTTTAAGTATTTTACTCTTAACTGAATAAAATTGAAGTGTTTCTCCATTCCCATCTAGTTCAAATTTTGACTGCGTAATATTTTTCAAAGCTTTTGGAATTTGCTTATTTTTTTTGTAATAATCATTCCAGTAGTTTTCAAGTTCTCTGTATGCCCTTATGAGAAAACTTCCAGAACCGCAGGCAGGATCAAGGATCTTCACATTACTAATCTCCTCAGGCGTGTGACTGTTAATATATTCTCCGATCGTGTTCTTAACTATGTAATCAACAATATATGAAGGTGTATAATAGATACCCTGCTCTTTCCGGTGTGTTTTTGATTCTTCCAATTTAGCTCTTTTTTGTGTCTGTTTAAGCATATTTTCAAGATATTGTTCATAAATGCTACCAAGAACATCAGCATCTAAAATTGAAAAATCGTAGGAGTAATTAACCCCTTCAGGAGAATATAAACCCTGTATAACTTCTTTTAAGGTTTCATTACTAATTTCAACTTGATCAGAGATGTGAATTTCATCAGTTTCTTTTCCAAATAATCCACTGTTGTAAACATCTCGATAATGCTGATAAAGTTCTCTGACCTTTCTTATCAAATGACCTTTTTCTTTGACCGCCCATTGAGTGAAATTTGATTTCAAATCTTTAGGTTCATAATCTCTATCCTCTGCGTTTCTTATGAAAATAAGTCGGTCAAGAATCCTTTGCACTGTCTCATCAATCTTGTCCGCTGAGACTTCCGGGTTATTCATTTTTATATCTTTTGACAGTATCTCTCTGAAATGAATCATATCTTGAAGAAGTTGTTTACCAACGGATCTCTTCATTGGCTTCTTTCCGTTTCTCGATGCCCATTCATCCAACAACCCTTTTTCAAAGCCAATCTTTGAAAGTAGCTTTAACTTCTCTACTCCATGATCCGAAAGAAAATCTTTGGCGTAAATCGTAAATCCCCAAACTGGGCTGGCGCTATCTGCATTATATACAGCTAATGTACTGAAATTTGTAAGAATTGCCCAGCTGCACGATTTTAGCCATGCATAGTTTACAGCTTGTTTTTCGTAACCTTTACCAAAAAGTATGTCCTCTTCCTTCAGAGATTTAGCTTCCAAGAAAAATTTTGGAATACTATTGATCCTGAAGCTGTAATCGCTTCTTTTGCCAGCAATATTCTCCTCTTTGTTAACTTCATCATTCCTTCCAGGATCATTTTCCATATTCCAGCCAAGTGCCTTAAACAATGGACTAATAAAATCCTCTCTAGTCCCAGCTTCGCTCAATCTTTTGATTTCTCCTGATTCTTTTCTTACTTCGTATTTATAGACTAATTCTTTGATTCTTTCGAAATTTATCTTGTAATCCAACTTTGCATTTTCAGTTTCCGTCATGTTACTCACACTTTGTTTTTAAGGTCTCTATATTTAGTTACTACAGCTTAACAAAGCTATTTCTTTGCCTTTATGGCACAGTTGATTTTTTTTCTCTTTTTAAGCGTGTTTTCAATTTGCTCATTAAAGAGTCTCTTCCCACTTGCTCTGGAAATGAGAATATTATCATACTTTTGTTTACTCTCCACTTGCCCTTTGATGTTGTTTTGTTGAATTCAAAAATTTTCCCTTAAAGTGTCGCATTTTCAAATTCCAATCTTTCATTTTTAATTTTAGATGTAATAGAAAATTTTAGATTATGGAATTGATTATTAAATTTCATCCTATCTTTCTCTCCATACAGTAAATCTCTTTAACTTTCTAACATTGCAATATATTACTTTGATACAATAACATTGATATATTAATATTCTTTGCTTTCATTGACTGTGGACGCTATTTTTATTACTTTTGAAAATGTTTTTGTAACAAGATAGTCTGATTCTGCGATCATAAAGATTATTCTAGGCGATTTCCTCAAGTGATCGCAAGGGAACGCCATAAGATGCTTTACATTTTGATAGGAATGTCGTTCTCTCTCCATTGCTCTCTCCAAGAAAAGTTTTCTAGTTCAGGAGAATGATACTTTCATTAGATCTTTAACCCTTTTCACAAAAGATTTGTTACACATGTAATGTCACATATTTGAATAGATCCAGCATTTTTTTGCATCTCTATTTCCTAAAGCTATGATTGGATTTAAGTTATGGAATAGTCAATAATTTCTTATTATTTTTTCATATTTTTGGATTTATGCATTGTGCTTCTTAAACAAAAAACTTTAATATATTATTATGATGAATACACATGGAATCCAAAGTTTTTCCTGAAATTTATGATAGTTTTCGTATTCATCTTTTAGAAAGGAGCGATGCAATTGCCCCTCTACAGTTGACTGGTCGACTTGAAAATTATCTTGTACATGAGTTTATATCGCATGTACACAAGGAAACGGATGGTGAATTCTTAGGGATATCAAATTTTGGTAATAATGGTGAACAGAAGTATGATATTGCTTTTGTTAGAAATAATCATGAGAAGAAAAAAGAAATAGTGTATGCGCTTGAGGCAAAGTACATAATGAATAACCACAAACTTAGAGAGAAGGAAGATGCTACTGATGACATTACTACTACTTTGAAGAACCTCGCAAATCAACTCAAGAGTGATATTAAAAATAAACACGGAATTTATGATGTCTGCCCACAAAAAGTTGGAGATAAGATTTACGGTTTAGTCTTCGCATCATGTCGAAAATCAAACTATGGAGATGAGTCAAAAGAGAAATTTTTTGGGAGAATACTAAGTGTTGCCAAAAAAATGGGTTTCACATGCTACGGCTCTAATGAAGAGGAGCCAATTTTTGATGAGGGGTACGAAGACATTGAAGTATTCGCAGTTGGAGACAAGTATTACCTCACACTCAGGGTAGGTCTATGGCAGCTCAATGCATCGTATGGATAAATATCCCTATGTTTCAATAAGTTGTCATTCATTATTTTGAAAGATCTATGTGTAATTCTTGAGTCTTTGAAATTGTGGGATAAGAAAGTATTATTGAGGAATAAGTGTCATCAACCGTAGTATGGCCATTGAATCCTAAATATACATTGTCAGTTTTACGTGTTTCGCATCTTGATCATTTGCTCTTTCCTTTGATTCGCGTTCTTTCACGTTTTTAATTTCTAGGATTAAAAATACTGAATTTGACATATTGTGAATATGGAATCTGAAAAGTGTAGTCTTAAATTAATATTTTAACCAAATCCTATTATTTTTTCTAAGTTTTCAGATCTTGGTGAGATTTTTAAATTCAATTATATACTTTACCGTTAAATGTAAAATTTCCCTGAATGTTAATAAGTAAGGAATATAGAAATATAATTTTCAGGCCGATATTCAAACTACTCGGAAATTCTTTATGACACCTTACTAAATATTATAAAAGAAACCTTTAATAATTTTTACGTCATTAACACTCGTATTCTTATGAAGTGCCCGATCTGTAAAAAGGAAGTGGAAGTTAAACCCTTTAAAGAGTGGCAATATAGTAAATTTAGTGTCTCAAGATTTGAATGCTCTAAATGCAATAACAAATTCAATTTTTACAGTGCAAAAGATGGCAGCAGATTCACAATTCCCAATCTCGATTGAAATTAGTGGATAATTAAATTTAGTACAGAGTTCTTTCTCAATCTCTCTAGTAAAATTGTGTATTATATTAGGACACTACTTTTTTAAAAATTTTATAAGATAACATTTTCCTTGGCAAGCACTTACTAACTTCTAATACTGTGTCGAATCAGTGGAGAAATAATTTTAGGGCGGTAGAAGGACATTAAGGCTAGATTTCACTTTATAATTTAAGTTGTTCAGAATTTTCATATGAATAGACGGTTCTTCATCTTTTGAAAATGATTAGAATCGTTTAATCTTTGCAACTGATACCTTATTTAAAGTAAAAAAATATAAATTGGAATATGGATATTTTTTCATTTATTTGATGTCATACCTGTCCAGATTCATTATCTTGGCCCATGCGGCAACGAAATCCTTCACGAATTTCTCCTTTCCGTCCAGACTTCCATAGACCTCAGCAATAGCGCGCAATTCTGAGTGTGAACCAAATATCAGATCCACCCTGCTTGCTGTCCATTTCTTTTTTCCAGACTTTGCATCCATTCCTTCAAACAGTGTGTGAGAATCATTCTTGGATTTCCAAGTGGTTCCTTGGTCAAGGAGATTCACAAAGAAGTCATTGGTGAGCATTCCCGGATGATCTGTAAACACACCATTCTGAGAGTGTTTGTAATTGGCATCCAGTACTCTCATTCCACCAATCAGGACGGTCATTTCCGGAATTGTCAGTGTAAGCAACTGCGCTTTGTCCACAAGCAAAAATTCCTCCTTTATGTTTCCTGATTCCGGTGCATAATTACGGAAACCGTCAGCTTTTGGTTTAAGCATGTCTATGGATTCCACATCTGTCTGCTCCTGGAGTGCATCCATTCTTCCCGGAACAAAGGGAACTTTGATCTTCACTCCCCCGTCTTCTGCAGCTTTTTCAACACCTGCATTACCGGCAAGCACAATGAGATCAGCCAGGGATATCTTCTTTCCATCCTTTGCCCTGGAGTTAAACTCTTTCCTGATATTTTCCAAAACACCAAGAACCTTACCCAACTGTTCCGGTTCATTGACTTCCCAGCTTCTCTGTGGTTCAAGCCTTATGCGTGACCCATTGGCCCCTCCTCTCTTGTCGCTTCCCCTGAAGGTTGAAGCAGAGGACCATGCAGTGTAAACAAGTTCACGGACTTTCAATCCTGATTTGAGGACAGCACTCTTAAGGGAAGAGATATCCTCTTCATCAACCAGTTTATGTTTAACAGCAGGAATCGGATCCTGCCAGATGAGATCTTCCTTTGGCACTTCCGGGCCTAAATACCTTGATCTAGGCCCCATGTCCCTGTGCGTAAGTTTGAACCATGCCCTGGCAAAGGCATTTTCAAATT
>JAJZJZ010000010.1 GCA_021809755.1 Thermoplasmata archaeon | reverse complement strand
AATAAGCCACCGGGGGGATTTGAACCCCCGACCTGCTGATTACGAATCAGCTGCTCAACCAGCTAAGCTACAGTGGCGGAACCCCTAAGAGAGATTCGATTGCAATACCTGAAGGAATCTTGGGGTAAAAATATGTTGACTTTGGAGGCATAATCTCTCCAGCTATAACTTCATTCATAAACTCTTCTTTATCCCAACTTGGCATTAGAATTGCATATGATGCAATACCTCTGTCAACCGAATTTATTGCAGTAGCAACATCATTTGTATATTCTATTAGGGTGTCCTTTGACTCCTGATTCATGTTGAGGGTTCTCCTAAAAATGAAGTAATCAACAAGGAAGGGGGATGATAATCCTTTGAGGTTACCATCAAGGAATTCTTTCCTGACATTTTCCTTCTTTGGTATCAAATTATTGAATTTACCATCATACAAAACGATCTCTCCATCCGAGTGGTAATTGTTTATGGTTTCAACCCTAAAAACATCTGAAATGTTTTGTAATATGGAGGAAGTGGTATGCTTATTGTCCTTTACCAGTCTATGAATGCCGCCTATTTTTATTGCCCTTTCATATACTGATGTTATATATGTTAATGAAAATCTCCAAAAGTCCCTTTCCTGCTGATTCTTTGCAGATTCCAATAGATCCCTTGAAGCTCTGATTCTGTGATGGCCATCTGCAATGACAGAATTCTTACCTCTCAGTATTTCCTCAATTTTGAGAAGGCTTTGTTCTTCCTTTATGATATAAATGTAATTTTTTACTCCGGTAGATTCTTCCACAATTTTATCAGGCGGTTTTCCTGATATTAATCTATTAAGGTTCTTTTCCAGTTGATTTTCAAATGAAATCAGAAAAACAGGTTCCAGCTGGCTCTTAAGAGTTTCCATCAATTGTCGTCTTTGTATTACATATGCCTCTATTGTATCTTCATGAGGTTTGATGGTAGAACCCTCGGATATCAGGTCTGTAAGGCATATAACTCCCAGCCTCTGGAACATTTCTGAGTTGTGTTTAAAATACTGGGAAACTATTATCATAACTGGTTCATCGGTTCTTACAAGAACACCTTCAGAAATCCATTTCTTGAGTAAATTATACGAACTTTCATTGTTCCAACTTAGCCTGCTTAAGTGAGAAACATTGTAAGGTATTCCAAGGAGGGCTTTTTCCTGGTCCGCTGGAATCGTGTCAAAGGGAGGCGACATAACATTTTCCAAGTTTTTGTTGTATAGGAAAGGTCTAAAAGGTTTAACTATCAATTTATATCATTACCTTAAGATTGAATTGAGTTCATTTATATCATCCATATATCCATCCTCGCCCTTAGGCGTTTCTAGGATCATAGGTTTCCCCCTTATTTCATCATCGAAGATAAAATTCCTGAATCCTTCAAGGCCGATAGTTCCTTTCCCAATCTGTTCATGTCTGTCTATACCTGATCCCTTCCCTTTTTTAGAATCATTCATATGGAAGCCAAGAAGATATTTCATACCAAGATTTGACTTTAAATTGTCCATGGTTTCCTTATATCCCTCAGGAGACACAATGTCATATCCTGCAGCCCATATATGACAGGTATCCAGGCAAATCCCAATTTTATCTTTTAGATGAACCCCATCTATTATTGAGGCAAGTTCTTGGAAGGTTTTTCCAACGCTGTTACCCTGTCCAGCTGAATTCTCAATTAACACCTTAACGTTCTGTTGTTTCTTGATGACAGAATTAAGAATTTCCACAACATTCTCAATCCCTTTTTCGATAGTTGCTTCCTTCTTGGACCCGGGATGGAATGTTAATAGATCAGCTCCTAACATGTCTGCTCTCTCTATTTCCAGGGACAATCCGGTCCTCACTTTTTCTTTCAATTCCGTATCGCTGGTTGCAGTGTTGAGC
This sequence comes from Thermoplasmata archaeon, assembly GCA_021809755.1. Lineage (GTDB taxonomy): Archaea > Thermoplasmatota > Thermoplasmata > Thermoplasmatales > Thermoplasmataceae. The sequence goes on along the minus strand of JAJZJZ010000010.1, from coordinate 36,257 downwards.
AGATAAGAAGCATGGATCATGACGCTAGATATGTTGTTTGATTTCCTCGACTCTTTAAAGAGATCGATTACTTCCTTTTCAAGAGGTTTAGCATTCCATTGCATTTGATTCTTTGAGAATATTTGGAATGATTTAAACGAGAACTTTGCAGCTCTATCAGGAGAATTCTCAACTCCACCGCTTGTAGAAACATGTCCGCCTAAATTGATCATATCTGTTATTTTTTGAGCCATATTGATTTAAACAAAATTACTTTTAACATAAAATATGTATTGTAGTTTTGAAACATCATTAAACCACAAAGTCATGTCTAACTTCTCATTTATCTTTTTTTACCTCAAAAAATCCATTAATCCCAACAAGACCATTATTAATTCGCTCCATGCTCTCTCCAGACAGGAATTCTTTAAAGATTAGCGCTTTTCTGTACATTATCTCCTCAACAATTACTGAACTTAGTTTCACCACGTGTAAGGTCGGCTTTACAAGAAAAGTCCCTTTCAGGACAGATGTTTCTGAATGGTAGACTCTACTAGCTTAGATTGATAATTTTGGGTACTACAGGTACTTCACATCAAATACATTACCTCACAATACTTATATTAATCAATTTAGTTATTTATCAGAAAAGTTAATTTCCATCATTCAAGTGGCTCCCTAAAATAATATTTTATGAAAGTTCATCTTTCCTTTCAATAATCATCTGTATAAACTGGTACACATGCATTGAAAGGCCGGGGTTATCAGAGAATCCACATGCATCAAGTTCTGCCCCAGCAATAAGCGCCTTGGATCTGTCAACCACAATGTCAGTGGCAATAAGACCTTCTTTTCTGAACACCTTTGCGTTCTGCGGCACCCTTTTGTTAGGAGGCGTGACAAATATCACATTGACACCTCTCTTCATTGCATTATCCAGATTTTTTTTCAATTCTGTTCTAATATCCTTCACTCGGGGAGTACAAATTATTATCTCCTCCTCTGCCAGATTAATCAATTCTGCAAGTTTTTCAAGGACGACATTTTTGCCGTAAATTGTATAGATTAGCTGCGGGTCACCCTTTGAAGGCATAATATCTTGCAATTCATGTAGCTTAGAAAAGAGGTCCCTCATCTCACCCTGAAATCTTTTTTCTATGATATCGAGGTCTTCCAGTTTGAACATTTTCGGTCTGCCTTCAGTTTCCTTGGCAAAGCCCTTCTGGACTAGAGATTCCATGACCTTATAAGCTGAAGTTCTTGGTATTTTAGCAGTATCAGCAATGGTATCTGCATTAGCAACATTGTGATAAACAAGAGCAGCAAAGCCCTGGGCTTCATAGGAAGATAAACCCAGAATTCTAAGCATTTCAGTAATTTTTATTATTCTGTCGGATGTAGCTTCCATTGCTAATGATTCATTGTTAATTAATAGTCTTTACGATTTACAAGAATTAGTGAATTAATTTATATGTACATAAATCCACATTAAGTTCAAAGGTTAGATCTAATGATAAGATATAGCTCATAGATTTTTAAGAATAATGCCATTAATCTCAACAACTAAGATTTTCTATATACATTCCAGTAATAATTTGAGGTAATAAAATTAAATTTCACAAATTATGATATTCTCTCATGTAATATACTAAGAATGACGTTTGATGATCTGCAGGATTACATATCATTTCTAAAGAAGAATAACGATCTAATATCCATTGAGGAGGAAGTTGATCCTTATTTAGAACTTACATACATTATGGACAGAGAGGAATATTCTGGCAGGAACAAGACTGTCATATTTCAAAATGTTAAGAATTCTCCATTACCAGTTATAGGCAATTTGTTTTCTGGGGAAAGAAAAATGGAATGGATTCTGGGACAAAAGCCATATGACATAGGAATGAAGCTGCGTAATTTGATTAGGCCACCGGGAGAATCGGAATCCATGATATCAAGAGGGCTGGAAATGCTCAGGGAGCTTTCAGGACTTAGACCCAAGATACACACATCATTACCCTCATCAACAAGGATACTGGATAAAGTAGATCTTGACAGATATCCAATATGTACCACATGGCCAAAAGATGGGGGGCCGTTCATTACACTTCCCATTGTCATTACAAAGAACCCTGCCACAGGTCAGAGAAATGCCGGTATGTATAGACTTCAAAAATTTGATAATGAAACCTTGGGAATGCACTGGCAAATCCATAAGGGGGGTTCGCAAAATATGCAGGATGCTAAGGAAAAGAAGGAAGTTATGGATGTTGCAGTTACGATAGGATCAGATCCATTGACCATTTTCTCTGCAGTTGCCCCTCTTCCAGATCCCTTTGACGAGTTCTCCTTTTCCGGGTTAATATCTGGTAACCGGATTGATCTTGTTAAGGGAAATTCTGTTAATCTAGAATACCCAATGAATTCAGAAATAGTTCTGGAGGGTTATGTTGATCCTTCTGAGACCAGAATTGAAGGTCCATTTGGTGATCACACAGGATATTATTCACTTGAGGAACAGTTTCCTGTATTTCATGTTAAGAGGATAATAGAGAAAAAAAATCCGATTTATCCAACAACCATTGTGGGTAAGCTTTGGCACGAGGATGTTACCATGGGAAAGGCTATAGAAAGGATGTTCCTGCCCCTCATTCAGTTGCAAATACCTGAGATTGTTGATCTTAACACAATGGAAGAGGCAGTCTTTCACAACATGGTTGTGGTATCAATAAAGAAGAGATATCCGGGACATGCAAGAAAGGTAATGTTCTCAATATGGGGAACAGGACAACTGATGTTCTCCAAGTTTGTCCTGGTGGTTGATGACGATATTAACATACACGATAGAAAGCAGGTTATATGGGCAATGACAACCAGAGTCGATCCAGCTAGAGACATTACAATTATTCCAAGAACCCAAACTGATGCACTAGACCATGCATCTGAGATGTTTAATTTCGGATCAAAGATAGGAATAGATGCTACCAGAAAGTGGAAAGAAGAAGGATTCAACAGAATATGGCCTGATGTCATGGAAATGGATCAGGATGTAATTAAAAAATGCGAAGCGATACTTGAAAGGTATAAAAGATGAAATTTAAGGAAATTGCAGACTATATAAAGCTGGAACACACGGTATTCGACATACCGTTCATAGTGTCAGGAAGCTTTATCGCAGCCGATGGTTATCCAGGAACCCTCGTTCTTATTCTGGTAATATTGGCAGGAAGTTTTGCAAGGGCAACGGGTATGTCCATCAATAGGATATTGGGAAGAAGATATGATATAATAAACCCAAGGAAAAAAGACTGGGCTCTCGTAAAGGGTTCATTTACAATTAATAGGGCTATCTGGTTCACGGTAATATCGGCTTTCTTGTTTGAAACCTGTACCTTTTTACTTAACAGACTTGTTTTTGAATTATCTCCAATTGTTCTAGCACTGTTCATAATAGATCCACTTCTCAAAAAAATAACAATGCTTCGTCATTTCTTTATGGGGCTGGTCATCGGGGTCGGTGTTATGGCAGGATACCTTGCAGTTGACCCATCATTCCCAGCAATACCTGAAATTTATATTCTCATACTTGCCACTGGTCTATGGATTGCAGGGTTTGATATGATATATACTATACCGGATATTGAGTACGACAGGCAAAACGGATTGAAGACCGTTATGAGCAGAAGCGGCATAAAGAAGGGGATGCATTATTCGGAAACAGTACATGCAGTTACAGGGGCACTTTTCCTGTCAATAGCATACTTCATAAAGTCCTATATATATTTGGCGGCTGCCACGGTAATCATTCTACTCATCATATACCAGCACGTTATATTAAAGCCGGACGATCCAAAATCAATAAGAGTTTCATTTCTCAACTCAAACTCTTTCATAGGCTTCATATTTCTGGCTGGCGTTATTCTTTCTATATATGTTCATTGATAAGACTATTTTTAGTTCCTCTAACAGAACGTCCGAAAAACGAAAATAGGATTATAGAGAAAACACCAAACAAGTCGAGTGAGGCCCAAAGTTGTAGGCCGTTATAATTGAATATAAACATAAAAAATGTTCCGATGGATGGTCCCAGTGCTCTGCCCACATTATTTATCATAGAATTAAATCCGTTATATCTTGCTACTTTTTCCTTAGGCGCTATTTTTGATACAATGGAGCTTATTCCTGGTGAGCTTAAGTTCTCCCCTATTGTTATAATGACCATGTCTACGATGAACGCAGTGAGACTTGATGAAAAAGCGGAAAGAAGATAACCCACGGAATAAAAGATCATTCCGAGTTCCATGGAAAAAAGATCGCTTATCTTTCTGGTTATTCTAGTGGTGGGAAATTGGCCAAGTACTACAACAACTCCATTTACTGCATAAATATATCCTATTTCATAAGGAAGAACGTTGCCTCTAAGAACTGCATACGAAGGAAAGGTTACACTGAATTGAGATGAAACGACAGTCATGAAAAAGGTTCCTATTGAAAAAATTATGAGGAATCTGTCAAAAGAGATGTATTGTCTTTTTTCTTTGGTATTAGGATCTTCAGCCTTATGCGTATGATTTAAAAATAAAAGTACAATAAGTAATTGTAATAGTAATGTTATTGCAGAAAAGAGGAATATGTTTCCCACTCCGGAACTGTATAGGAATGAACCCAGGACAGGGCCAATAGCCCACCCTAGATTTGTTAAAATCCTGTAAATAGAATAACCTTCCCTACGATTTTCAACCGTAGTTACATCTGCAACTATGGCTGAGGTTGCGGGAAAGGTAAGGGATCCTGATATGGACGATATTATGAAAATTATGGCTATATACAGGGCCATGACATTGCTATCTACCATTAAATAAACCGTAAAATACGTTAAAAAGCCAATTGCGCTGCCTATCAATATGGTCTTCTTCCTGCCCAGTAGATCACCAAGTGTTCCCCCAACAAGACTGAATGCCATGGATACTGCAGCTATCGCCGTAAATATTGCTCCTACATAGAGAATGGGCACTCCCAGATTGACTTCAAAAAATATTGCAAGGAATGGCCAAGTTGAGCCTATTCCAAAGGATCTAATCATGGAGGCTAAACCAGCTACCCAAAAGGATCTGTTATAGTTCTTCATGAGTTTGATAATATGAGGTTTCTGCGTAAGCACTAAGTTAACCAATCTATTTATTCATTTGTTAAACAATGAGAATAATCCAAAAGAAGTAATAATAATTCCCAGTCTGCTAAATATAAAATTATTTTGGATATTTATCTTTGTAAACTTTGATGGATTGCTTTATTTCCTCATAGGCCTCTTCCTTAGAACCAAAACCATCAACAGATGTTTTTTTGCCCTCTAGCAGTTTATAGGTTTCAAAGAAGTTCTTGAATTCCTTAAGAAGATGTGGATTCAGGTCGTCCATTGACTTTACATGTGAAAAAGCAGGATCTTTTGAAGGAACTGCTATTATCTTGTTATCTTTATCTCCTGCATCAATCATATGCATAATGCCGATGGGTCTTGCCTTAAGCATGATTCCAGGATATGTCGGAAAGCTCATGACGACAACCACATCTATAGGGTCTCCATCGTCATAAAGTGTATGAGGGATTAAACCATAATCTGCAGGATAAACAACAGATGAATGCAGTACACGGTCAAGCACTATGCCATTATAGTCCTTGCTGATTTCATACTTGTTTCTGCTGCCTTTAGGAGTTTCTATTATCACGTTCACTTCTTCAGGTGCCTTTTCGCCAGGCCCTATCGCATGCCATAAACTTTCATTTGCCATTAAAACTACAGGGAAATTTCTATCTTAAACATTACCATACGTTTGTTATTTCATCAGTTCAATGGTTTCCCGTACCACAGCAGCACCTTCACTTCCCTGAGCTATTTCTGACTTCTTATTGTTCACAAGATCAACAAATGCACTAACTTCAGATTCGTATAAGCTCACGCTATCGTTGAATATCTTTTCTACTTTCCCATTGACTCTCAATTCTCCCGTAATTTTGGTTCCAAATATATTGTTTCCTTCTATTGTCCCTCTTGTTCCAAAAATTCTTATGGAATTGTCTGGTACGGAATATTTCCTTGACGTATTTATACTTCCCAAAGTACTTCCAAATCTCAGAATCCCAACTCTGGTATCATCAACGATCCTCCCAGGAGGTGAACCCATACCCTTAACTTCATCCGGTTCTCTCTCCATTATATAATTAAGAAAGTCCAAAACATGAACACCCATGCCCATTATGGCACCCCCGCCAACTTTTTCATCCTCGTTCCACCATGAAGATTCAGGGTTTGCTCTGGTTCCTTGAGAATAGGATCCCCATGATGCCTCCATATAACTTATTTCTCCCATGGAATCATTATTTAATTTTTCCTTAATCATTTTCGCGACGGGATGAAACCTCATGTGAAATCCTATCCCAAGTTTCAGATTCATTTCTTGGGAATATTTTACCAGTTCCTCCGCGTGTTCCATCTTCAAGGTCATGGGCTTTTCAAGAAGAACATGTTTTCCATGTCTGAATGATGCCATGGAATAATTATAGTGCAGAAAATTTGGCGAACTAATATAGACAGCGTCCAAGTCTTCCTTCAAAAGCTCCTCAAGAACGCCGTGCTGATTGCATCCGTATTTTTTTGAAAATTCACTTGCCTTATTTTGGTTTGTACTATAAACCCCGCCAATCTCGTTTCCTGAAGATATGATTGCAGGTACCACCCGGTTTATTGCATGATTTCCCAGACTTACTATGCCAAACTTCATGAATTTCTATTATCTTATGAGATTTAACATTTCCTAAAAGATTTCATCTACATTTGTCAAATGACAAGCTGATTATATTGCATAAAAAATTCATTAGATTAAAAGAGCCTGAGGCTTCAAAAGTTCTCTCTATTTTTGTGGGTACATATAACTTCTAAAGTCACGGGGTCTTAATTCATTTTGAATTAATGAGTGAGTATAGGAGTCGCTTAGAATATCTGGAAAGTGAAAAATGAGAATAAGAGCCAAAAGAATTTACTGATATGAGACCGTCCATGCCATTGATTCCCTTTCCCATTTCCATCCTTAGGCTTTTTTCCCCCTCATCAACTATTGAGCTGTAATGAAACTCATGCCCTCTTACAATATCGTTTTTCTTGAAGAGTGGACTATCTTTAACAACCTTCATTTGTGTATAGCCTATGGTTAGAATTCCATTCTTCTCTACAGTCCCCCTAAATATACCTAACATTCTCTTTGTCCCGTTGGCCGTTTCAATACCAGATTCCATATACATTAAACCACCACATTCTCCCACGATGATCTTCCCTGATTCAGAGAAATTTCTTATGTAATCCAAAGTCTTATAACTCCGGGATAACTCGTCGGAATAGAGTTCAGGGTAACCTCCTCCCAGATAAATGAAATCTGCATCTTCAGGGACTTCATTCTTCAGTGGTGAAAAATAAGAAACATTTCCAATTTTTCTAAGGGTGTCCATAGAATCCTCATAGTAGAAGTTAAATGCAGAATCTTTAGCTACATATATATTATAATTTCCAGTCACCGGAGTATTCATCTTAAGATCTGCTGATTGATATTTGATTTCTGGCAAATCCTCCAGGAAATCAAGGTTGATGAATTTAGAGACCTTTGTGGCAATATCTCTGATTTTTTCATTTGGTATCTCCGTGGATAATCCAAGATGCCTTTCTGGGAGCTCGAATTCCTTACTGTGTGGGATAGCTCCTATGATCCTTATACCATGATCAATAAATGGCTTTGAGACCATTTCAAGATGTCTTTCACCGGCATAATTGTTGATTATGACTCCGATGCATAGGCCCGTTATGAAAGACTTTGCCATATAGTAACCAGATTCTGCTACTTTGTATACATCAACAACAAGAATATAGGGTATTTTCATCCTCCTGAAGTAGTAAAGTGAATTCAGTTTCATAGGAGAACCGGAATCGTAAAGACCCATGACACCTTCAATAACTGCATAATCAAATTGTGATATTGATGAGAGAAAAATATCTCTATATTGTGGTCCCTGAAGCCAGCGGTCAATATTATATGGATTGATATTCGTTACAGACGAATGCAGGTTTTTATCTATATAATCTGGACCAATCTTCACAGATGTAGAATTATTTAATTTAGACAGAAGTGCCAGAGTAACAGTGGTTTTACCAGATCCTGTGTAGGGTGCGCTAATGCCGAATATCTTCATCTATTTCGAACCTCGAGCAGTAATACAATTGAAAATTTTAAACATAGGCATTCAACTGGTTTTTAGCTCATCAGGGTAGATTAACTTTTTCAAATCTAAAGTTAAATGAATTTTGGAATAATTATTCAATATGAACAATTGTAATTACAGAAATGTTATATAAATGGTTTTTCTAAAGTGATGTGGCAAATAAATACGCTGAAATTTATAAGAAACAACATTATGGTCTTGTAGGTGAACATTCTGCGGTCAAGGTATGCCACTGGACAAAAAGCCAGATGACCGGAGGAGCCTCCTGCTATAAGGGTACCTTTTATGGAATTAATTCACATCAGTGCGTGCAGATGACACCTGCGCTTAATTCATGTACTGAAAATTGCTCTTTTTGCTGGAGATTTCAGGGTTTTGATAGTATGAAAATTTCTTATGAAGATGACCCTGAATTCATATTGGAAGAGAGCATAAAGGCCCACTTGAAACTAATTTCTGGTCTTAAGGGTAACCCAAAAGTCACACCAGAAATGTGGAAAGAGGCATCTATGCCAAAACATATTGCAATCTCCCTAACAGGAGAGCCAACGCTCTATTCCAGATTAGGGGAATTTATAGAACTAGCTGGGAAGAGGGGAATATCAACATTCCTTGTTACGAACGGAACACTGCCAATGGTACTTGAAAAACTCAACCCGCTTCCAACTCAATTGTATGTTACTACCGCAGGACCGACTAAAGAAATCTTTAACGATGTGTTGAACCCGGCAATTGGGAATGCATGGGAAAACTTCAACAGAACTCTTGAGCTTTTGCCCTCCCTTGATACAAGGAAGGTAATCAGACATACTCTGGTAAAGGACGTGAATATGCCATACATTGATGAATATGCTCGGATGGATAAAACTGCCGAACCAGATTTTATCGAATCCAAGGGTTATGTTCATGTGGGACAGTCAATCACAAGATTAACTCAGGATAATATGCCCTCTCACGATTCAATAGTAGAATTTTCCAGAGAACTTGCCTCAAGATTAGGTTATGATTTTACCTCAGAAAGGAGAGACAGCAGAGTCACACTTCTATGTAAGGATCCAACTAACAGGTTCATTAATTTCAATGATATAGAGGAGAAAGCAATAACAGTAAACTAAGTTTATCCAAACATTGGATCATTTCCCTTATTAAACTGCCAAATTAGACGCTTAAATTTCTATACAACCCTACTATGTACTCTCATGCTTGATTTTACATTTAGTGAAGAGCAGGAGATCATAAGAGAGTCCGCAAGAGCATTCTGTAAAAAGGAGATATCTCCAAGGATTCGGGATATGATAAAACAAAAGAGGATCGATCCTGAACTCATAAAAAAGATGGCACAACAGGGATTTTTTGGGTTAACTGTTCCTGAGAAATATGGCGGAAGCAACAGGGATGCAGTAAGTGTCGGAATAATTGCCGAGGAGATTGGAAGGGCTGATCCAACAGTATCCATACCGGTAATGTTTCTTGTAAATAATGCGTGGGCATACTTGGTATCAAAATATGGCACGGAAAGTCTGAAGGAAAAATACTTGCCAAAGGTTGCAAGGGGTGAAAATTTCGTAGGTATAGCATCAACGGAACCAAATTTTGGGTCAGATGTAGCTTCAATGAAAACAACGGCAAAGAAAAACGGAAAGAGCTATACACTGAACGGAGAAAAAAGTTATATCAGTCTTATGAAAAATATCATGGATAACGGTGGAGGATTTGTCACAGTAGCAAAAACATCTCCCGACAAGGGAGCCAGAGGGGTTTCCTTATTTTTTGTTCCCTATAGTAAAGATCACATGGATGTGACTTTTCTCGAGGAAATGGGTCGTGAAGGATCTTCATGGGGGGCATTCAAGATTAAGGATTATGACATCCCAGAAGAAAATCTCATTGGCACTATTGACAAAGGGTTCAATATCATTCACGAAGGCTTTGAGTTTGCCAGAGCTATAATTTCAGTAATAAGTGGGGGCGCAGCTCTTGAATCAATAGGAAGGGGAATCGAATACATGAAGAATCGAGTTGCTTTCGGAAAGGAAATTGTAAGGTATCAGGGACTCCAATTTTCAGTAGCTGAACACACCGCCAGAATGGAAACGGCTCTGGATCTTGGGTATCGTGCACTTTGGTTTTATGATCAAGAACAGAGGTTTGGAAAGTATGACAGATTTAGGGTAAGCAAAGAAATTGCAAAAGCCAAACTTCTTTCTACAACATGGGCATTTGACGCAATAAATGATGCTCTACAATGGCAGGGGGCATATGGTTATTCTAAGGATTGTCCCGAGGAATGGGCATTGAGAGGTATAAGATCCTTCCAGCTTGCGGAAGGTTCCAGAGAGATCATGAAACTCATAATTGCGAGAGAAACTATAGGAAAAGAATTCATGAATTAACTTTTTTCATTTTCTTTTTTATCCTTTAATAATTTTAATCCTACCAACACATCTCTTATTTCTTCAACACTTATCTCTTTAATTCCTATTGAAATACCTATATATAAGAGATAACTTAAAAGGACAACTGGCAGTAACTCCAAAATATCATAGGGTTTGATGTATAAATAAGCTCCAATTAAGAATAATGACTGTAAAACTGCTGGAATTATTTGAAGGTAGAATTTAGAAGAGGTACGAACACCATTGATTTTCCTGTAATATTCCTTATATGCAATATAGGCGAACAGAGCGCCAAGAAGAAACCCAATAGCTGCTCCAGAATCTCCAAGTCCTGCAAGTTTGATGCCTAATATTTCCGTTGGGATTAGAACTATGTTAGCAACCAGATTAACTATTACTGCCCCTAACCCTATTATGGCAATATATTTCTGCTTGCTTTTTGAAATAACTGCAGAGGTGAATGGCGAGGACAACACAGAGAAATAGGTACCCACAGACAAAATAGATAGTGAAAGTGCATATGGTAAGTAAACCCTATTAAACAGATTTAGTATAAATGGGGACATCCAAATCATGCTTATGGCAATGGGCAGAGTTACTAGCGAAATTATTCTTTCATATTCGTGTACCTGATCATTGAAATCCTTTGCTGTTTTGTGACTTGATGATGTAAGTAATGGTATAAAAAAAACATAAACTGAGGCAGAAATAGCAAGCATTGCAGATGTTAGTTTCTGGTTAGCATAAAAGGCGCCTGTTGCTATTGTTCCCCAAAAGAATTGAATTATCACCTTGTCTACATTTGCATTTATTATTGCTATGCTTGTCCCCAGAGCTAAAGGTAATGCGATGGAGAGGTATTTTTTAAAGAGGACCATGCTCGGTCTTCCTATTTTCCATGGTCTTCCTATCATATAGGAAATAATGATAAAAATACTATAAGTAACGCCATATATTAAGGCAAGTATCACTGAAATATTATTTCCAAGATTTCCCTCTTTCCCAAGGAAATAAACCACTCCGATGAATATGAAAATGGAGTTTCTCAATATTGCCTCAATGAGTGGCGGTATTGCCATCTTGTTAGACTGATATGTTACGGAATAATAAGTTGAAAAAACAGGGATCATGTTTGCTATGGCATAATATGGCAATATGGCCAGAATAACCCAAAATTCAATGGGGTTATAGAAACCTCTGTGAAGAACATATACCCACAGAAGTAAAGTACCAATGACAGCGAAGACATATATGGCATTCAAAATGCCTCTTATTGCAATGAACGTACCAAGGGCCCTTGACTTATCCTCTCCTGAAGATAGAATCTTAACATGTGCCGTGGAAAATCCAAGATCAATAATTATTGTATAAAGTCCAGCAAAGGCAATAGCATATGAAAGGTAACCCCAGTATATTGGACCTATATATCGATTGATGAAGAATAGTGACACATATCCCAAAATTGCCGAAAGCAAAGTCTGGAATACAAGTATGGGGGATTTTCTTGCAAACACTGTTTTTGTGCAGTGGAAATTAAATATTAATACTTTTGATCTCTTGAAAATCTATGAATTTTAGCGTTTATTTAATAAAAATTTAAGGGGAAGATTAATCTTCTCCGCCCATTCCTCCTTCGGCGCCTGGTCCACCTGGAGCACCGCCCTTTGAACCCTTTGTAGCTATGACATCATCAATTCTTAATATCATAACCGCGGCTTCGGTTGCTGCATCTATTGCTTGCTTTCCAACTCTGATAGGTTCAATAACTCCAATTTTGTCCATGTCTTCAATTTCGCCACTATAAACATTTATTCCAGCGTTCTTTTTTCCTTTGGCATGGGCATTTCTCAGATTTATTATAACGTCAATAGCTCCTAAACCAGCATTCTCTGAAAGAGCTCTAGGAATTTCCTCAACTGCATTGGCAAATCTCTCAATTGCCAGTTGCTGTCTTCCGCCGATTTTTGTTGCGTATTCCCTTATGTGGAATGCTATTTCACTGGCTGCTGATCCTCCACCAGATACATACTTACCATCTTCGATGGCTGCTGCTACGACATGAATTGAGTCAACTATTGATCTCTCAATTTCATCAGCTACATGCTCTGTTCCCCCTCTGACTAGTATACTAACAGCCTTTGGATTTTTGCATCCTGTTACAAAAGTGAGGTAGTCATCTCCAATTTTTACCTGCTCAACGGTTTCTGCTGCACCAAGATCTGAGGAGGTTAACTCATCCATTGAGGATGCAATTGCAGCCCCTGTGGCCTTTGCTAATTTTTCCATATCGCTCTTCTTCACTCTTCTTACTGCATAAATTCCTTCTTTTGCAAGATAATGCTGAGCAAGATCATCTATTCCTTTCTGGGTTATCAGAACATTTGCCCCTGAATCCTTTACTTTCTTTACCATTTCCTTGAGTAGAGATTCCTCCTGTGAAAGGAATTTCTGAATCATTGATGGGTCATCTATCCTAATGTTTGTGTCGAATTCAGGTTTTTTGATTTCCAATGCTGCATTTAGCAATGCAATTTTTGCTTTTTTAACTGTGTCAGGCATACCAGGATGAACCTTTTCCTTATCTACAATTATTCCTGAGATAAGTTCACTGTCCTCAATATCTCCACCCTGTTTCTTGACTATCTGAACATTGTCCAGATCGACTGAATATCCTGTTTCAGTTTTCTCTGCAACTGCCTTTATTGCTTCATATGATATCTCGCCAAGTTTGTCTCTGCTCCCAGATGCGGATTTACTGCTCAGCGAAGTTTGAGCCATTTTGACAAGTAGAGCCTTGTCATTGATTGTAACAGGTTTGGACATCTGATCCAGAATTTCCTTGGCCTTCTCCGCTCCCATTCTGTAACCTTCTGCTATAACGGTTGGATGAACCTCCTGATTTATCAATCCCTCAGCTTCCTGAAGAAGTGCTCCAGAGATTATGACTGCCGTTGTTGTTCCATCGCCAACAAAAGAGTCTTGAGTTTTAGAAACCTCAACCATCATCTTGGCAGCAGGGTGTTCTACATCCATTTCCTTTAGAATTGTTACACCATCATTAGTTATAACAATATCACCGAGGGAATCAACAAGCATCTTGTCCATTCCCCTTGGGCCAAGGCTTGATCTTACTGCTGCTGCAATGCTCTTTGCTGCTTCTATATTTCCTTTCATGGCATCTTTGCCAGTTTCTCTTTTAGCTCCTTCTTTTAATATGAATATTGGTTGTCCGCCTATCATAACTATCAGCTAAGTAAAAATAAACTTCTATATAAGCTTTTATATTGACAATACGATATTAGATATGCATGCCCTTATGTTTTATAGATAGTTTTAAATTATGAGAATCAAAAACTTTAATTGAAAACTCTTGAAAAAATGGTAAAATTTCTACGACATAGCAGCTATGGCTCCATAAATAGATTATATATACTCTTTTATGATTGTTGAATATGGTTGAAACAAAGGAAATGAAAATTGAAGGGAAGACCTTTACTTATCTGAAGATGGATATGGAAAAGGCTCCTCTTGTGCTTATCAAGGGAAAAATTGGTTACGTAATGTGTGGGTATCTCAATATGGAGACAGCAGATAAGTTAGGCGATACTGCCATAAGAGTAAAAGGCGTAAAAGATGCCGAATCAATACTATCATCCAATGTGGAGGCAGTTTCAGTGAAAGCAAAAGCCTTGGGTATAGAAGTGGGAATGCCAGTTAAATCCATAATATCTAAACTATAATTCCCTATTTCAATAAATTGGATCCATTGATAACGTTAATTTTCCATTTAATAATTATATATATTGTGATTAGAACGCCCTTAATGATGATGCCCATATGAGTGAGGAGAAAACTGAAAGAAACGCCTCCGTTGTACTGGCCTTTCATAATAATGAATTCATTCTTTTAAAAAGAAAGAAAAGAGATAGCGATCCATGGTCAGGAGATTATTGCCTCCCAGGAGGTTTTTCCAGACACGGAGAAACGCTCATTGAAACAGCAAAGAGGGAGTTTGAAGAGGAAACAGGAATAAGTTCATCATATTTGGAATATATTCAATCGATGAAGGATTTTGAGCCAATGAAGAGTGCAGGGGTTAAAGTGTATCCGTTCGTTTTTTCCATGAAAGAGAAGAAAGATCTGCGAATCGGCGATGAAATTGAATGGGGATGTTTTGAAGATATAGGATCATTTAAATTAGAAAAAGACAATTTAAGAGGGGAAGCGTTCATAAAAGGCAACATAATAATTTGGGGGCTAACATTTAGAATCCTCAATAAATTTTTTTCTGATAATTACTTATTCTATCATAGCAAACATGAATGAAAGATAACCTATTTTGTTATTCATCTCACTATTCTGGTGCCAAGAGGTGAGGTCGAAATTCTTGTTACAAATGTTGATATCTTAGTCATTTCCATCTGGATAGAAGTTAGTTTATCTGGTTCTGCCATAATGAGCACAAAACCTTGATTTCCGCCACCAAGTAGTCTTGCAGCCTTTGCACCCATGGACATTGATCTGGAGATGATCGATTCAATTTTTTCTGAAGAAACATTTTTTCCAAGGTTTTTTTTCACATTCCATCCCTGATTTATAAGGTTATAGAATAGAGGAAAATTATTTTGGATCAATGCAATATGCATTTCCTCTGCAATATTTTTCATTTGTATTAGTCTCTTGATTGTATCCTGATCTCCTGTCTTTGATTTTGAAACCTGATCGCCTAATATTGCACTGCTTTCCCTTGTTCTTCCAGAATATACAAGGAGCATCCTTTCATCAATATATTCACTTATGGATTTTTCCTTAAAATATTCTGTTCTTATCTCATTTCCTTTGAACTTCATAAATTTGAGTCCGCCAACTGAAATTGCATACGGGTCCTGTTTTCCCAAGGTTATACCAAAAAAATCCCTCTCTCTTCCATAGGCCTCCTCAGCGAGTTCCATATTAGTTATTTCCTCTCCTCTCAATTCGTGAATTATCTTTAACAGCGCAGTTATGAGGGCAGATGAAGACCCCAATCCTGAACCCGGTGGAACCTCGTCTGATATAAATATCCTTCCAGTTCTTATTCCAAATTCTCCCATTAGTTCAATGATTTTATTTTGCACATTATTTTCTTCATGATTTCCTAAAACAAATGTTTTGAGAAAGTCTCTGGACGATATTTCAACAGGGTACGGATCCTCACGATAAGTTACGAAAACTCCTCTTTCAATAGTTGAATTAACTACGGAACCCCCATGTTCATCAACAAAAGGCGAAATATCTGTTCCCCCTCCCGCAAAACTTACCCTTAATGGACTAAAAGCGAGGGTATTTTTCCCTGTCACAACAAAGTGAAGTTAACAGGGTTTAAAAGATTTGCATTTCATACAATTTTAGTAGATTAATTTGAATTCTCTCCTTACAGGAAATAAATGTAATATTAAAATTATCTTCCCTATGATTAATGTAAAGAATCATATCCAAAAAAGCATTATTATTGAATATGAGAAAGTGTTTAGTCCAATATAGGGTGATTAATTGAAGGGAGTATTTTGGAATGATTTCTACAGACCAACCAACTTGGATGATACCCTAATGGCCAATGACATAAGAATCAAAATAAAGAACTGGATTGAATCCTGGCAAATGGGAGAGGTCACAAAGAATGCAATGATCTTATGGGGAGAACCGGGACTTGGAAAGACAACCACTGCATTTGCAATTGCTAATGAATTTGGGGTTCCAGTAATAGAAATGAATGCTTCAGATTTGAGAGATCGCCAGAGCATTAAAAATATAGCAGGCCTTGCATCAATTTATATGGATCTTTTTTCCATAGAGAAAAAAGGGTTCTCTAAAGTTATCCTCATGGATGAAGCAGACAACATAAACGATTCAAGGTCAAAAAATGGAAGTTCAGACACTGGTGGAATGAATGAACTTCTCAATGTAATTAAAAACACCCGTAATCCAATAATTTTGACAATGAATGATTTTTATGGTTTCAGAAGAAAGAGCGGAGGGAGCGATATAATAAACAATTCTCTCTCTATTGAGTTCAAGCTTTACAACAGGAGGAGGGATATCGATTATAATGAGAACGTCAGGAAACTTCGAACAAACATCATAAAAATTGTTGAAGAGAATGGCTTTAGAATTTCTCAGAACGATGTTAGTGTAATAATTGAGAGAAATTTTCCTGATATCCGTGGAATTATAAACGATGTTCAGTCCATAGCAATAAACAGTAATAGTTCAATGATGGAGAATCTTGCAGAAGGACAAAGAGATGCCACGACTTCAATCTTTGAAATAATGAAAGAAATATTTAGGGGAAGAAATTATGAGAAAATTTTTGAATTACTCAGAGACAAAGACTTCGACACATCCGATCTTGTATTATGGATAGATAATAATCTTCCCATGGAGGCAGAGATTCCCATAGATCTAGTTCATGCATATGAGATATTATCAAACGCAGATATCTATATGGGGAGAGTCATTAGAAAACAGCATTTCCGTTACAAGGTCTATGCTGAGGATATAGCTGCAGGCGTTTTTAATGGAATATCCACCGTTAACAAAAAATTTGTTAAATATGAGTTTCCGTCTATGATTATGAGAATGTCACGATCCAAAGGCTCGAGATCTATGAGAAAGAACACGTTAAAGAAAATAGGAAAATTTACTCATTCATCCTCTAAGCAAGCTTCAGATCTTCTTTGGTTTTATTCTGCTCTTGCTTCAACATCAAAGGAGAATAAAATTGAACTTATGGAACTTCTTGGACTGGATGAAAAGGAAATGGAAATTATAACGGGTTAATCGCGTCAATTTTCTCCTTTATTTTAGTCTTGCATTTTTTTATTGTTCCACTTACTATTTCTATGGTTATCCCAGTAAAGTTAGTCTTTATGTAAGAGCAAACTTTCTGTTTTTTAAATTGATCGGTCAGGAATATGTAAAATCCATCCGATTTGAATTTTCTTTTTATATTAAAGAGCCGATTCAGAGAACTTTCCATCTTTAGCAATTCTTCTATGTTATTGCCATAGTAGACAAGAACATACCTCTTCCTGATCAAGGAGCTTTTCAATTGCACCTTCATGAAGTCATTAGAAATAAATCATTACATTTTTAAAAATTTAGAAGTAATTATAAAAGTAGACATGTCCATTTTGGCAGTCTTATATATCAATATTGACAAGTTGATTAGATATTAATGCAGTTTCATTTTTTAATATTATTTCCAAGACCAGACCACTTCAGGAGAATAATCCAAATCATTGATTTATTTATGTTTTTATGCCATAATAAGACTGTTTATCATATGCGCTATAAGGCATTCGTATTAACAAAATAAATATTGTAAAGGTATTTATTACACTTAATAATATGCGTGACATTCTAACAGGGTAGAAAGAGATGGATAGAGTTTCAGGTTCATACAATGTAGTAAAGGAAGCGTGGAAATCACTTAAAGAGTCAGAGATTTATAACATGCACAAACAGAGAATGATTGCATGGAGAAACGGTCCGGCAATGGAGAGATTGGAATATCCAACTAGGTTGGATAGAGCAAGAAATCTTGGTTACAAATCTAAAAGAGGATACGCCATAGTGAGAGCTAGGGTGAGAAGGGGAGGAAGCAACCGTCCGAAGATCATGGGAGGAAGAAGACCAAGAAGATTGGCTTACAATAAACTCACCAGAAAGAAGAGCCTACAATGGATTGCAGAAGAGAGAATTGCAGATAAATATCCAAATATGGAGGTACTAAATTCATACTACGTTGGGGAAGATGGGTATTACAAATATTATGAAGCCATTCTTGTAGATAAGAACGTTCCAGAAATATTCAATGACAGAAAAATTTCATGGATAGCTGAACCCCAAAACAAGGGAAGAGTATACAGGGGTCTTACCTCAGCTGGTTATAAGACTAGAGGATTAAGGACTGGTAGAAAAGGATCAGCAAAGAGCAGGCCATCAATAAGATCAAATAACAGACTCAGAAGATAAACAATAGAAATGCCGAGGTGGCCCAGCGGTACGGCGCCAGACTTGAGATCTGGTTCCCTTTGTGGATCGGGAGTTCGAATCTCCCTCTCGGCGTACTTTTTTTGGTAGCATAAGAAGAATATTTTAAAATTGCAGATTAGAATCGCAATTTATGTACAATATTAGTTTTACTCTTTAAAATTTCTTTGGTTTTTTATAACTGGATAATTCATTTTTACATTTGGGGCAAAGAGTTTGGGATTCTGGAAGTAGATCTGTTCTTATAATGTCATTCTCTTCTCTATCAATCTGGAAAAAGTCACCACATCTCTTACATCTTACCAGCATTTTCACGCTATATCACCCTTGAAATCCAGTTCGGAAGTTTAAGGTATTTTTAATGTAGTTAATATGTCAGATAAATATAACAATACATGGTTAATAAAGAAATGCTAGATGAAATTTCTGCAGAGATTCATAACGCGCGTCAAAAGTACAGAAGAATATCTAGTTTGCATGAGGCGCATTCAATAATCCTGGAAGAATTTGAAGAGTTCTGGTCAGCGGTAAAAAATAAAGAAGAACTAGAAAGGATAAGAAAGGAGTTAATCCAGGTAATAGTTGCAAGCATTATGACTTTAGAAGATGTGTTTAAGGCAGATTGATTAAAGTTTCAGCAAAATATGAAATATTCATAATTTCTGTGTCATCTAAATTAAATATCTGAAGCATATAAGGTATTTTACGGTGTTATCGTTTGCCAGACCTTCAGGAAGGTTCAGTAAGGAGCCTTCTTAAAAACAGAATTGTAGCTACAATATCATTTAATCAGTTTATACGAGTTTTTGGAAGGTCTCAGGCATGGATTTTTCTACCTTTGTATCTTAATGAAATCCGAGATGTTCCTTATTTTACAATTGGTATTGTTCTATTTATAATGGCTGTAACATCAGTCCCATTTGGAATTTACGGGGGAAATCTAATGGACCGCCTTGGCAGGCGGAAGATGCTTCTTGTGGCCACTCCTGCTATCGCAATTCTATTCCTATTTATATCCGTAAGTATATTTCTTGATCTAAATGTTTTGATCTTTTACATACTCCTTATATTAACAGAGCCTTTCATGAATATTCAGGGGTCGGCAGATAATGTCATAATTACTGATGCTACTACTGCGGCAGAAAGGACAAACGCCTTCGGTCTTGTGCGAATACTTCTCAATATAGGATTTGCAATTGGTCCAGCCATAGGAGGATTTATTGCAGGAATATCCTATGGGTATATTTTTCTTGTACCTGCGGTACTGACTTTAGTTGAAATGGTTCTCTATTTTCTGTATGTCCCAGAGACACTCAAAGCAGAAAACAGACAACCAAAAACAAGTGGTTTTAGTTTTCCTAGAAAAGATGTCGCCTTTGTCTTTGCCGTTTTTGCAATTTCTATAATGTTTCTAGTAATGGGGCAATGGGGTACAACTCTGACATTGTTCTGGAAAGCATACGACAATATTTCTGATGTAGAAATTGGTATATTGTACGGAACGAATGGGTTGTATGTTGCAATTTTCCAAATGTATACTAATAAAATATTCGCAGGCATAAGGGATCACATAAGGTTACTCATTGGTCTTAATATCTATGCATTTGGTTTTTTTGCTTTGATATTCTTCAGGAGTTTTTCGTTTCTTCTGGTTGATGTATTTGTTCTTACTATGGCAGAAAACATAACAGCACCAATAATTAGTACAATCATCAGCAGACTAGCACCATACAACAAGAGAGGGCAATACTTTGGAGCATTCCAGGTCATCGCTGGAGTTATCGGGCCGAGTGCACCGGTTATGGGTACGTTTTTTATTCAGTATTTTCCTAGTAATCTGGGTATTCTTTGGATTGTAGTATTAGTGATAAGTTTGTTAATAACAGCAGTTACCCTGTTGTTCTGGGCAAGGATAGTAAAATATCAGGACGATTCTTTGTTAAGTAGCGGGTGAAACCTTTTCTACCTTTAATAAAACAGGTATGGAGAGTGGCAGAAGTATAAGTGAGATTAATCCCAAAGAATACCAAGCTAGTTCTTTGTTTGAAGAGTATATTAGGGAAAATACAAACGCAATCAATGAACCCAACCCAATCTGAAAGGAATTCATAGTCGCAATACTTAATGGAACAACAGTTTCATCTGTTTCCAGGAGAACTACATAATAATATTCAGCAGAAAATATTGTTATACTGAAAATTCCCTCTGCAAGTGCTATTGCTCCTAATCCTGTAACATCGGCAAAAGGTATCAAAATAACAAGAAGTGATAGAAATATCACAAGACCCCCGGTAACAATAAGCGGCTTATATTTTCTTGCAAAGGGAAGTATGAAAATACCAAGAATTCCTGAGAAAAGTGCAATACTTCCTACCACACCAGCGTCATTAACCGATCCGGTTCTAAAAAGGGTATAAGGGTTAAGATACTCAACCGCTGTAAAGTTTAATGCCCAATATCCGCCAATTCCCAGAGAAAGCAATAACATTAAAGGAGAAAAGGCTTTAGAAGCAATGCCTTTCATTGTTTTTCTGACAACCCCCGGATTAGGAATCATTGCAAGAGCGATTATGGAAGGAAGTGCCGTTATAATCCCGGCAATATAAAGTGAGGTTTGCCATGGTATGAACCTTCCAAGCTCACCGAAGAGAATGATTCCAAAGCCACCGCCGGCTGCAAATGAGACATTGAACATCGTTATTTTGCCGTCAATATTCTTTTTGTCGATCTGCCCAAGCAAAACTATACCTGAGGAGAAGAAGAATGCTGAGGCGATACCTACAAAGAATCTTGATACGAGGAAGATTATAAAATCTGGAGATAGGGGCGATAGAAACACCGAAATAGACATAATTATCATTCCCCACAGAGCCACATTTCTTGTTCCGATCCTTGAAGCTAAAAATCCTGAAGGGATTTGAAAAATTCCAGCTCCAAGAAGAAAGGACGATAGGATTAGCCCTGATCCAGATGATCCTTCTGCATAAGTTCCGCTGATAGAAGTAAGATAGGGCGACACATTATACCAATTCATTGCATACACAAAACGAAGTATTAGCATAAGTGCAACTGACTGAACCGGCGTCAATTTTTTCATAGGTCCCCTCTTATTTTTTCCGTATTTCCTAAAATGCCAGATCTTATTGCGGAGGCGATCACACTCTTAAAGCCGGAGCCGTATTGGGCTGCCAGTTTCTTCGATTCAGAAAATTTTACATCGAATCCTGCTTCAATGGCACTTTTCCTCAATAAGAACTTTCCGACGCCTTTTGAAATATGCATTTCTCGGGGAAGACCTGCAAAAGAGTCTATTATATCACCATCAAGGTATGGAGTAATAAGTTCTTTTTGCATAATTGTCGCTATTTTGTTCTCCCGAGGGATAGTTCTTTCTTTAAGGACGCGGAGACTCTCTGCATTTGAACTTTCCCTACCATCAACAAATTTTGAATACCCATAGAATATTTCATCAGAACCTTGACCAGTAACAATATAATGTCGATCAGATCTCTGGAATAATCCCGCCAAAACCGCATCATACGAAATCTCTAAAATTGATGAATTGGGATCTGCACGTAGCACAACAGAAGCTGCCTCAACAACCTCAGATTTCGAAAAAATCTCAATTTTTAGTTGTCTTTTATAGTGAGCGGCAACAATCCTCGCATTCGATATATCTTTCGATCCTTCAATTCCAACCACACATGGTTTGCAAAGTTGATCAGAAAGATACAACAGAAGTGAACTATCTAAGCCACCTGAAAATCCTAAGATATAAGGCTCATTGATTGAATTAAGGTTGGATTTAAGTCTCTCCACAAGGGAATGTCCATCAACCAGTCGAGCCATTTCCACGACATTGCATACTAGGAATTAAATAAGCAGTATACCTTACAATATTGTGGATTACATACCAGACACCTCTGTTATTGTCGACGGGAGATTTTATGAATTTATTAGGGATAAAATAGATTCTCGTGTTATTTTTACAGAGGCTATGTTGTCTGAAGTTGAGCATCAGGCTAACGAAGGGAAGAGCATAGGTTTCGCGGCTCTGGAGGAGCTAAAACGAATCAGAATGATGGCAGATGATGGCAAGATCTCGCTCGAAATAACAGGTAAAAGGCCAGGTGAGTGGCAGATAGAGAAGGCAAGAGTTGGGGAAATAGATGATCTGATTCGCAACGTTGCTGCAGAATACGATGCAATCCTCGTCACTGGAGACAACGTTCAAAGAGAGATAGCCATAATAAAAGGTATCCGGGTTGAATACCTGGAATCAAAGGATTCAATGAATAGGAATATCGAGGAATTTTTTGATGATATGACAATTTCCGCACATATAAAATCCGGATCAAAGACAAAGCTAAAGAAAGGTTATCCTGGACATATAAAGGTAGAAATCGTTGGAAAGGAGATAACCGAAGCGGAAGCAGAAGCAATAGCTAACAACATTATTAAGCGTGCAAGGGGTGACCACGAATCCTTTATTGAGATGGATGATCTAGGCGCAACTGTAGTTCAACTTCGTCAATTTAGGATTGTAATTGCGAGGCAGCCCTTTGCAAGCAGTCTTGAGATAACGGCAGTCAGACCAATAAAAACAACTACCATTGAGGATTATTCACTAGATCGGGAGATTTTAGACCAGGTCCTTTCAGGTTCGTCAGGAGTTCTTGTTGCTGGAAGCCCTGGTGCAGGAAAAAGTACATTTGTTCAGGCGCTAGCCAATCTCCTTAATGAAAAAAATCTCATTGTGAAAACTATGGAAAGACCAAGGGATCTGCAAGTCAACAAGGAGATAACACAGTATACAGCCCTAGATGGTTCCATGGAAAAAACTGGAGATTTATTACTTCTTGTGAGGAACGACTATACAATATTTGATGAAATGAGGGTCACCACAGATTTTAAAGTATTCAGCGACCTGCGACTAGCCGGGGTCGGAATGATTGGAGTTGTCCATGCAACCAGACCCATTGACGCTATCCATAGATTCATAGGAAGAATCGAACTTGGATTAATCCCGCAGGTAATAGATACTGTTCTTTATGTGAGCAAGGGAGATATTTCCAGTATTTTAAGAGTTCACTATGTTGTCAAAGTCCCATCAGGTATGACTCAGGATGATCTTTCAAGACCAGTTATAGTTATAACAGAACATCCTTCAAATGAACCGAAGTATGAGATATATACCTTTGGTGATCAGGTGGTTGTCGTTCCTGTTACCAAAGAGCAGGATGCTGGAATTTCTGAAGATGTAAAAAACAGGGTAAAAGATGAAATATCAAAATTTCTTGGCACAGAAAATATATCAGTAAGGATGAAAGGTTCAGGTAGAGCCGTGGTTAGTGTACCAGAACCTATGATGGCAAGGCTTATAGGTAGAAAAGGAGCTTCCATATCAGAAATAGAGAGGAAGTTACGGGTAAGAATCGATGTTGAGGCAAAGGAGCCGGAAAGTGATGATAAAACTGATATTATACCTCTTATAAAAAACAGAATTATCTATCTTGACACTGGAAAAAAGAACAGTTCCGTAAACATTTATGTTGATGATATTATTATTTTGCAGGCCATAAGTTCCAACAAAGGAATTGTGAGAATCAAAATTGACAGTGGCGCTGGTTCAGCAATACAGAAAGCAATAAAAAATGGGAAGAGCATAAAATGCTCCTTTCCTTAAAATCAGTTAAACATTGAAATTGAGAATTCCGTAAGGAGCCTGACCCCAAATCCGGTTGCTCCCTTTCCGACATATTCCTTTTTTGCAGTTTTTTCTTGGGTCCATGCAGTACCTGCTATGTCGAGGTGAAGCCATGGTGTCGTTCCTATAAAATTTTCAAGGAAGGCTCCGGCTGTTTCTGCTCCTCCCTGAGAACCGCCTGTATTTTTGATATCGGCCACCGTGCTTTTAATTTGCTCCCTGAAATCATCATCTATTGGAAGTTGCCAGACCTTTTCCCAAGTTCTGGATGAAATGCCAAGCATTTTATTGACAAGCTCCTGATTATTGCCCATCAATCCGGCTATATTATTCCCCAATGCCGTTACGCAAGCTCCTGTGAGTGTTGATATATCGAGAATAGCCTTTGGAGAATATTTTTCAACAGCGTAAGACAATGCATCCGCCATTACTAGACGGCCCTCCGCATCAGTTGTTATTACCTCTGAAGTCTTTCCATTGTAATGACGCAATATGTCCCCTGGTTTGTAGGCATTTCCTCCAGGAAGGTTTTCTGTTAATGGTGCAAGCCCTATAACATTAACTTTGGCATTCATTTCGCTGAGAGCCTTCATCACGCCAAGAACTGCAGAAGCCCCGCACTTATCAAATTTCATTTCCTGCATTCCCGCAGATGGTTTTATGGATATTCCACCACTATCAAAGATAATTCCTTTCCCAATCATTGCAATTGGCTTTTCAGAAGAGTTTTTGTATTCCATTATTACAAGTTTGGCAGGTTCCTTCGCTGCCCTTGAAACACCTTCCAATCCTCCCATTCCAAGCTCCTTAAATTTGTCCTTTTCAATGACAGTAACTTTAACATTCTTAATCTCCTTAGCCAATTTCTCAAAATAAGAAGGGGTCCCCTCAGAAGGCGGCATATTTGCAAAATCCCTTGCATAATTTGTCGATTTGCCGAGTATCTCTCCTCTTCTCAATGCAGATTTCAAATCACCATTTCCGGAAATTAAAATTTCCGTTATCCCTGACTTCTCATGATTTTGTGACTTATATTTTGAAAACTCATATAGGGTAGTTTCTGATATATATGCTGTTTCAAAAGCTTCCACATCAGATCCATCAATTCCAGGAAGAGTGGCAATAACGGATGGAATTCCAGTTTTTTTTATCTCTCTTAAGGCTTGAGATAGTGCGCGCCTATAGGTTTCAATAGAGTATTTGTCTCTTTTCCCAAGACCAACAACACAGAAATTCTCCTTTATGTGAGGTAAAGAGACAATTCTTATATCATTTGACTTTCCCTTAAAATCAACTTCCTTAAGGGAGTGGTTTAACTCTGTTATTTCACTGTTGACTTGTTCCTGCTCAAAAAAGGTTACTAATTTTATGCTTCTTTTAGCATCGCTCTTCCAGTTACCTTCTAAAACTTCTATATTCATGGTTTATTCTATACCATTATCATTATTTATTCTTTCTCAATTATACACTGTGAATATATTTTAAAGAACTAAACAAATTCAATTATTTTTTTGAGATGAAATAAATAATTAGGTAAATATTAGAAATCAAGTTTTTTAATCCTCCGATATCCAACAATAAATGGTATCGCAATCCAAGCGGCGGCAACAATGGTGACAAAAATAGGATTAATTCCGTAATCATACAAAGGCCCGTAGGCACCACCCGGTAAAAGTATACCCTTAGTTATAATATCATTAAACACGTAAGGAATCATAAATGGATTTGCGTATTGCATTATAGTTGACACAGTAACAATTGATTTATAGGCTGGAGATAGTACCTTTAACAAGGTAGCACTTTCTGAATAAATAAAAACTAGCGCAGGGTAAACCCACGTTATCAATATAATAAACAGGAGTATGAGTTTTTCACTGAACTTCCTTCCGCCAAATGTTGAAAGCATAAATACTATTGAAGTCGAGGCAAGCACGTAATAGAAGAGTGTAATAACCGTTCCCACAATAGCACCTGAAGAAACAAAGTTTTTGGTAAACAATTCAAAAACCAAATCTGATACCAATAAGTCTACGAGTAAAACTATTAGGGAACCAATAACAACAGCAAAAAATCTCAACAGAAAAATTTCTCTTCTTCCAACAGGTTTTGAAATAACTGATTCCATGGTACCGTTTTTAACAGGTTTCATAAAATAATCTTCTGTAAACCATATAAAGAGAAGGATCATGAAAAACAGAGCAATATTAGTTGCTAAACCAGCTGTTTGTGAGCTAAATATAGAAGCACTTGTAACGTCTATTACGAACGAAGATAGAGGATAGCTATTTGTAAAATTCTGTTTAAATATTTGGAGCTTAAACGATTGAATATAGTATTGGTTATTAACAAGATATTTGGTGAAATGGATATTTAAATGAGTGAATCCCGAATAATTTCCTATTAAAGTTGGATTTCCATATCCTTGAGACCCAAAATAATAGTAAGAAGTATTCTCAACGGTCAAGCTTATATGAGGTGCACCTGATAAATTGGGTGAGATATATGCAAGCACAATTGATCGATCCGCAAGATTTGTCTGACCATAGACGCACGTAATGAAATAGGGATTTATAACTGGTGTTCCTTTATTGTAGGAATGTACTTCTGAAATAGTTGAGAAAAATCCATTGTTATATGTTAAGTTGAGACTCCCAAGAGATAAATATGATACGCTGGTGCTTTTTGGAACGTTGTAACTAATTATCAAATATCCATTTGAATTAGTAGTTCCTGTACCTTTAAATTGAGCAAAAAATGTTGAATTGTCAACAAGACCGAAGTCATAATTGATCTGCAATCCGTCTGCCGAAAAACCCTGACCGTTGAAGGCATACACCGTTGCGTTAAAAGAGTTGGTATCTGTGTTAAAATAAGTTGTCATATCATATGATAATGCAGTTGAAGCCTTTGGAGGGGGGGAATAGAAAGCAACAAAAATGAGGGTGAATATTAATAAAATAAGTACTACTCCTATTACATTCTTTTTCTTAAAAAAGTAAATAGTCTCTGATAAAAAGCGGTTCATTTTGAATCACCTGTAGCCTTGAAGAAGACGTCCTCCAGATTACCTGAAGTGGCTTGGAAGAATGATATATTATATTTATGTGATACAAGAATTCCATTCACTCTGTAAACTTCATTTGCAGGTACTCTTACATTCTTTAACACTACATTCTTTCCATCTATGGTAAAATCTCCCAACTCTCCCAATACAGATTCAAGAGCATTGTCTGGATTTTCAATCTTAATCATAATGGTAACTGAGTCGGTTAGTGAAATTTGTTCCTTAGTTATTAGTTTTACAAGTTTTCCCTTGTGAATTATTGCAACCTTGTCCGATACGGCCTCTACCTCCTTTAGAATGTGCGACGATAATACAATGGTTTTGTCCTCCTCTTTAAATTTTTTTATGAGGTCTATAACAAACTTAATGCCATTTGGGTCAAGACCATTAATCGTTTCATCTAAAAGAATATTGTCCGGATTGTTGAGAAGCGCCACAGCAATCATGAATCGCTTTTTCATTCCCTGAGACATCTTGAGAAATGGAATTTTGTTGTACTTTGATTCAAGACCGACCATGGATAGGAGATTAACAATGATTTTGTCTGCAGAATTCTTTTCTATGCCATATAGGGTTGAGTAATACCTCATTAATGAAATTGGGGTTTCATATAAATTAAAATTAGTTTGTTCTGGAACCCATCCAATATTTCTGGATGCTTCTCTCTTATCTTCAGACAGATCAAGACCATTCACGATTATATTTCCAGAGGTGGGCAACAAAATACCTGAACAAAGCCTAAGGGTTGTCGTTTTTCCTGCCCCATTTAGGCCAACAAGCCCTAAAACTTCTCCATTAGAAATAGATAGATTCAAATTTTGGATTGCCGGAGAACGTGATCCCTTGAAGTTTTTTGAAACGTTCTCAATTTCGATCACTATGCCTGATAAAAACAAAATATATGAATTATTTTGTCCCTATGCACTTCTTTCCTTGATAAGAATTATCAAGGCGTAGACAAAAGCAACAATATATATGGCAACCAGAATATCATAGAGACCCGGATAATAAGGTTCTGCACCTGGATATTTGGACAACCCAAATAAGTAAGTAGCAAATTGGTTAGCATTGCTTAAACCAACCTCATTATAAAGTAATATATCTCCAAATGTGAAGCCTATCATAAACACAGACCATATAGTTCCAAATATTAGGAAGAGCTTCTCCGGTTTAATAAATAGGAGAATTGCCCCAATAATGTCGAGTATCCCCGTGACAAGTAGCCCGTACCAGTGTATAAAATATCCGCTTCCTGTGTATATACCAAAATCGTTTTGCAAGTTTTTGTCAGTAAACAGGATTACCATTGTGACAATAAAGTCAATTAAGAATAAGAAACCTAAAATCCTTATCTTGCCCTCCTTGCCAGTTAACATTGATTTATTCATATCATATATACATATTTATAATATATAAACGTTGACATTAAATATAATTTTCAGTCTTTAAATGTTATGAAAATGGGAAGTATAAAGATTTAATAACTGCAAATTATATAAGTATTCATGCTCCCTCACGGTATTTTTTTTACTTGTTTTTCCAGTAATCATGGATCACGGGGGTTATGAGGTTTGCAATTAGAATCAATTAATAATAATGAAAGTTCGGTTATGTCCGAATCAAAGACAAGGAAAATTGAACAGGCTGTAAACTTTTCGGGATACCTTAAAAAGAAGTCAGTCAAATTTATTGGAATTTCAGGGTCAGTATCATATGAGCCCAGGGAAGAGGATGATGTTGATGTGTTCATAATTTCTGAAAAAAGCAAGTTGTGGACGGTTATTTTAAAGTCTCTAATAGCGAGAAGAATGGTAAGAGACAAGGAAATATGTCTTTCCTTATTCATGGATGCAGACTATGCAGCTGATTTTTATTCTGGTAGCATGAGTCCCTTGAAGAAAACAGATGCGAAGAGAGTTATCCCTCTTCATGGATCTGAATATTACGAAGAACTGCTTTTCAAGATGAAAACCCATTCCAATGTTGGGAATAACGGAAGATTTAAAATTCATAGTATTGTAGATTTCGTTATATTCTTATTTCTGGCTCCTTTTTTGTATATCAAGACACAAATAAATTCTCATATTGATGTAATGAAAAAGGGTGAATCTGCAAAATTTAGCCCAAAGATCTCCAGAAGATATTTTTACCTTGACTCGGAAAAATATAGACGGTATGAAATGGACTTCAAGGGTGATGATAACGATAAATAGCACCGCAATCGTATTTTCTAACAACGATCTCTACTCGGTCGAGAGAATTTACCCCTTATTACACAATTCGGGATTAAATCAGATAATTTGGGCGATAGATGGGGACAAGAGTATACCCGACTTTATATCATCTCACAACAATCAAACCGATATAATTTCATATTCCCGAGACAGGACGGGCAAAAGTTCAGCTTATAATCGTGCATTGAAATTAATAGATAATGAAAACGTCTTTTTAATTTCTTCTGATATTACATTTGATTCGTCTATATTTCAAGATATTATGGAAAGAATAGGGGACCATGGATTAGCTCTTACGAACGTTACGCAGGTAAAGGTGAACGGTTTAATCAGGAAAGCTGGATGCCTTCTCTGGTGTATACGTGATATTCAGTTGAGATTTTTTTCAAATAATGGGATACCGATTCACGGGGGTGAATTCCTTTATATTAAAAGAAAATTTCTAGAAAAGCTTCCTGAAGTCGTGAACGATGATGCATATCAGTGTCTTCTTGCTCAGAAAAATGGTGCTAAAGGAGTATATTTTGGAGACATAGAGGTGAAAAACTTTGTTCCATCGACTTTGACCGATCTGATTCAACAAAGACGACGAATTAATTATGGGCACATACAAATAGGAAGGAAACTTGAAAGACCGAGTTCAGTTTCTTTTATGGTGTTGAATAATAGCAGGGGAACGCTGGCAATCTTTAAGAAGACTTTGAAAAGAAACAAAAGATGGGCATTAATATTTCCACTTCTTATTCTAATTGAGATAATAGCTAAATTATCAGCTTATATTGATGTTTTCACCAACCATGACCAGATTTTATGGAAAAATATTGAAACCTCAAAATCTTGAAAGTGGTTAGAGGTCAATTCTTATTGCTTAGGAAATATAGTGTATGGTCGCCCATATATTTGAATGGCCATAATTTGGAAAAAAATATGTCAATTTTCTTAACTCTCTCTTCACTGATCCTTCCCTTAATTAACGAGGAGTAATTTGAAGGCGGTAATATAACAGGACAGCCATATATCATCTCAATATCAAATCTTTTTAAAAACAATCTCTTAAGGTATGCCGGCGAATAAGGGTATACATCTATACAGAATCTGGATGATCCTTCCGGAATCTTGGTTGAAAATCTCTCAAAAACCCTTCGTGGTTTCAATCCAATCATATGGGCAGTCATTTCTAATAGACAAAATTTGTTGAAAATCCCAAGAACTACCTTTCCATGTGGTTTAACTATTTTATGAATAATTTCAATAATGCTTTCAATATCAGGTTCGCAATTTAGTGCTCCATAATTAGAGTACAATCCATCAAAAGGCTTATTGATAAATTCCTCTTCATAATTTATGAGATCTGACGCCTTCACTGTCAATGTTCTAAGAAGGTGGCTAACTTTTGCTTCCATTGCCTTCTTTTTTAATATGGAATTCATGTTTTCCGATATGTCTACGGCCGTAATCTCATAGCCGTCTTTCAGCATTTCCAAAGTTTCAGTGCCAGTTCCCGAGCCAATTTCCATGAGCCTTCTCGAGGGTGGGAAATATGTTTTCATTAGGGTAATAGATCGTTCCCTGAGATAATTGTTGACGAGATTGTCATATATATGATGGTCATAATTAAAAGCAATGGAATCAAACTCATCCTTTAACCAGTTAGTATAGTGATTGACACTATTCCCAGAGTCTGAATTTGTTTGTGAAAATTTAATAATCCTTGATATTTTCGGAAACCATTTATCGAAATTCAGATTTCCATATTTTACCAACATTGCAGCCCTAATATCCTTCTGTTCATTGGAATCTGTTACAAGTTTTGATTTGACCAGTATTTCCTCTCCACGGAAGAAGATCTTCGCAATTCCCTCTCTCAGAACTTCACTCGGCCAGCGATTTGAATTTCCAGAAGAAATTACATAGACAGAGGAATTTACCTCTACGAATGCCAGAGGTATGGTCTTCTTGTCAATTTTTAATATTAAATATTCCTCATTATTCCTCATATATCTAAAATGAATAGGAAATGCTAAAATATAATCTATTTGAACTGCATTTATTGATTCAGATGAAATTCTATTCTGAAAAATTTTTTATAAAATATCTAATTGAAAACCACGGAATATGCCTTGGTATAGATATGAAGAAGAAGTCTTATTTATTTCTGGTCACAAAAAATGGATTTATATTGAAGGAGAGGCCTGCTGGCGATAAAATAGTGGAAAATCTAAATTATGAAGTTGAGAAAGTGTCCCAATACCTAAAAAATATGGAAACCAAGAACAGTCACCATTGAATTGAATCAAATTTTTGTCAGCAACTTATCATTCAGGTTGGCTTTCTCTAATCTCCTTCAGGGCCTCCCTGTCTCTGCAATACAGATAGGGTGCCAGATCTAATGAAGCTGGGGAT
The DNA here is from genome assembly GCA_021809755.1 of Thermoplasmata archaeon. Lineage (GTDB taxonomy): Archaea > Thermoplasmatota > Thermoplasmata > Thermoplasmatales > Thermoplasmataceae. The sequence continues at coordinate 4,175 of JAJZJZ010000010.1, read as the reverse complement.
TCCTTTAACTTCTGGCTATATACTTTCCTCAGATTTTTATCGACTTCATCGCAATAGCCTTTCCATGTTACCCCGAGATACTCAACATATTTCTTTTCTATTCCTGTGGCAACCTCATGTGCATATGGGTATTCAAAATCATTGTCAGAAAGCCATTTTTCTGGTAGTTCATGATGAAGTCCAATAGTCGCAGTTGCATCAATATTCTTTCCCTCGACCTTGAGAGTTTTTGGAAAATGTTCATCTAGATAGATGGTCTTACCGTCTATTGAATAACCGCCCGTATATTTTATGTCGTGAGTGGTGTCCAAAACTATATCATCTGAACTCTTTTTCATAGTAACATATCCTATCTCTGAACCATTCTTGTAAATCTTACTGTCTTCCACTGAAATTTCATCTCCCTTCTTTACATCTAAAGATACTATGCCTTTTATGTAAGTAGGCTTTACATATTCAATTGCAATGATTTCTTTCTGATCCTTCTCTAAATTGGAATTTTTGGAATGTTCCATAACCTCAAAAGTTTCCATAAACTTAATTGGAATGATAACAAATATATCTTTCTATAAATAAAACTTCATGATCGAAATTGAAAATTAGTAATTTTAATGAGATTTGAACTTAAAAAAATTAGAACTCCTACAGTCTGAACAAATTTATTAGACTCAATAATATCCAAAGCTATGAAATATAAATATAAAATCCTTACAGCTTTAATAGTATTTTCATTATTCATGGCGGGGATTACTGTTTCTATTTCATATTCAGCAAACAAAATCAAAGAGTTAAGCAATCCATTCTATTTTATCCCTGATAATTCTACATTTGTTCTCTATAGTCAATTTAACGGTGCCAAATCATATACATATGTGTCAGGTAACCTTAGTGGAGTAATCCTATATTTCCCCTCAAACCACTTAGGCACGTTTTCAACAGTTTTTTCTAAAGGGCTCAATGAAAGTATCTCCATATCATACGTAACATCATCTCACGGGTCTCCTATTTATAAATTCATTGTTAACCTGAATAAGACATCCTCAAATCTGAACACCAGCAATTCTTTGGGGTCATACAGGACTATGTATGTGAGTAATACTTTTTGTTTCGCCAATCCGCTCCCTGGTATAGATATAATGGGGAAATTACCAGCCATAGAAGATTCATTAAGGGCTTATTCTATTAATCAAGGTAAGAACGAGAGGCTGGAGAACTTCATAGATTCGAACTCAATATTTTCATTTGTATATATGTCTAATAACGGGACGCCCATAAAATTCATCAGTGCAAACCTTACTTCCAACGGCTATTTTATTTCCATAATGTTTAATAATTCAGTAAATGCAAATAAAATATATTTTACGCTGGAAGCTCTTTTACCTCATTATATTTTGGTTTATCCGCCTGTGGGGGAGAAGGTAGAAATAAAAATCTTGGGAAATTATGTTGATATTCTCGTATCTCTTGCAAATCAGATTTTGTCAATAATTATGGGGTAAAATATGCTATTTCAACTTAGAAAAATCACCAGTTTTTTTACTTTAAATTTTTGGAATTCCCGTGCATTTTTTTTCATGGCTTTCCTAACAATACTCATATCTATTTTAATGATTATTCTTACTTTCTTTACGCTTGGTTCAGTAATTCAAAGCTTTGTTCAGGAGGGGGGTTTATCATTACACTTACCGATAGAATTGAGGGAAGCAACTTTCAATTTTATCTGGGGAAATATATTCATATATATACCAATCCTTGGGAGTGCATTCTTTGCTGCAGGAGCAATTTCTTACGAACTGGAGCAGAAAACAATTTATCAGCTTTTTTCACTTCCAGTTTCAAGGGATATAATCCTAATAGGAAAGCTGCTTTCCTCATTTATTGCTACGGCAACAATAGTAACCATATATATTGCAATTCAATTTGTAGCTTATATAATTCAATTTCAATCTCTACCATCCTCATATTTTATTGACTATTATCTTCTGGCTCTTCTATTGACATTTTCTGATGTATCAATGGGAATTGCAGTTAGCACCTTTTTTACTAAGCAGTCTAATGCTTCAATATCCTATCTTATACTGTATATAGTTGCAATGGACATAGTCTCTCTTATTTTTTCTGCATCAAATGTAAACCCTCTATTAATTAAGGCCAATGCAGACAGAATAGTTTATCGCGTTTTCATGAACCTTGATCCATATGTTCTATATTATGGGGGTTCCATTTCACCAGCTCCCATATTTCAAATTTTGTTTTCTGTGGAAATATTGGTAGCATACACCGGTTGCTTCTTGTTAATAGCTTATCTTATGTTTTTGAGACGGGGGATAGTTAAATGAGTAGTATCAAAGTTAGACATCTTGAGAAAAGTATGGGCCCAGACAAGACTCTATTAATTAAGGAACTAAATATAGAATCGCCAAAAGTTCTGGGACTCTTAGGCCCCAATGGTGCTGGGAAATCTACAATTCTGAAATTGCTTTCTGGCTCAGTTGAACTATTCCGTGGGGAAATTGAAATAAATGGGATAGATATAAGAGAAGACAGGAAAAATGCCGTAATAGGGACAGGATCACTTATTGAGAATCCAAGGTTTTACCAATTTGTCTCGGGTAGACATCTTCTTAGCTTTATAGACTGTATAAGAAAAGGTACGGATTTTGGAGTTCCAGAAGAAGTAAATTCAGTACTAGAACAAATAGGTCTGGAAAAAAAAGGAAAATCTCTAATAAATACATATTCAACAGGAGAACTAAAGCGATTATCTCTTGGTGCAGCCATTATAGGGAATCCGAAAATCGTGTTGCTTGATGAACCATTAGATAATCTTGACATTCTAGGTGAACTAGTCCTTGATAACATCATACATCAAATCTCTAATGTCAAGGATAAAATCTTGATAATGGCCTCACACGATTTGGGCTTACTCGAAAAATTTTGCAATGAGGTAATCATACTCATAGATGGCAAAATAGAAGAAACAGTCATCATGGATTACCCTGGAAATAAAAAAATTATTACATTGGATAAGTCCGTCCAACCAACATTATCATTATCAAAAGAGTATGAGCACACTGGAAGCGAAATTATAATTGAAATGAGCAAAAATGAAGAAATCATTTCAGTGATCAGGGAATTAAATTCTCAAGGTTATGAAATAAAAAGAATAAATGATTATTCAATGTTAAAAAGAAAATATTTGGATATATTAAAAATTAAAGGTATGAATATTCATCACTGAGAAGATTCAGGACTGCAGATTTACTTAATGCATAGTGTCCGACATAATATATTACAGTAATGAACGAGCCATCGTAACTGAAAATTAATGACATATTGCCAAAACTAACCGATTGATAACTCTGCCCATTGTATGTATATGCGTTACCTGCTGGTCCGTGAATATAAACATATTGTCCAGAGCCAAGATTTCCGTAGTTTATCGAGCCTGTTGAAGAGTTTGCTGCAGCTTGGCTGTCTTCTGAGATTAAATAGTTAAGGCCAGTGAATATAGTAGAGGGAGTATTTGTATTCGTAAAGTTTGCTATTGCAACCCCAGTTGTAATCTGGACAGAGCCAATCATTTGCCCACTTGCAGAAGAATAATTATAATATCCTGCAGTATATTCGGACATACCTATGAGGGTAAGATTCCCGACAGTGTCATTGATTAGTAGGTGTTCACTTGGGTTTGAGACACTTTGGTATAAATTATAAGCCTTTGCATACTCGTCAAACATCTGCAATCCGTTGCTTATACCAATAATGACACTCACATCATGAACGAATGGTATATTTGTTTGGGTGACTACTTGTGAAGATGTAATAAACACATTATTTATAAGATTCGATGAAGGGTTTGCCAGTTTAGACATTTCAGCATTAAGCAGACTTGTAAAATGGCTAATACTTAAGTTATCCGGTGTGAAATAAAAAATTCCAATGATATTCGCCCCATCTAGGCCGATTGTTATGGAAAGATTCCATAATGTGTTGTTTACCCCAAACGTACTCTGACTCCACTGATAGATATAATTCTGACCGTTGGTTAGATAGATATTTTGACCTGTTCCTATGGTGTAGTTATACGAGGTATGTGCAGAAGAGTTCATGTATGTATAAACATATGAAGCATCATTAGAATTATTAAACTCTATGTATCCAACAGCTGCAAA
>JAJZJZ010000079.1 GCA_021809755.1 Thermoplasmata archaeon | reverse complement strand
CGATTTCCATCGGTCTTAAATCGTTTTTTCAATTCCCATGGTAATTTTTAGGTTATCTAACTAACAATTATAAGAGCTTTATCTATCAACAATAATTGCATTTCTTTATGACAAGGATTCTCGAATTAGTTCTATCTATTTTTCGAATTGTTGGTTAATGCCTATTGGGCTTAAATTTTGCGTAAAGGCCACTCAAAACAATAGGTATTACAGCTTAATATAGAAAATCTTTTGTTGTTTTTATAACATCCCCCTGATACTTTAGAGGAAAGTATGACACCAAAGGTGATGCAATATAATTGACATAATAATAGAATTCGTATTTGATATATGCCAACGTCAGTATTTGCTGAAAACCTTCACTGCCAATATTAGTTATGTAGCTATAGTAACTAAGGACTGCGATTATTATGTATAATATTACAATTGCAAAGAGCCATCTTAGGTATTTGTTCAATAATTATAATAAGATTGAATTTAAATATACAAAAATTTATAAGAAAAGCAGTACATTATCCCGAATGGTCAATGGAGAAAGCTTTAAACCGGATAAGCTGACGGTACGTGAATTGTTAACTAACAGTTATAATTTTTACACAATTCCTGAATATCAGAGGCCATTCAAATGGAAAAGAGAACAGATAGAGCAAATTATACAGGATATGAAAGAATCTATGGATACTGGAGAGTACTTTATTGGGAGTATTATATTAATAAAGAAGCCAGAAGGTTTTGACGTTATAGACGGGCAGCAAAGGTTAACAACTCTCACTTTGATTCTGTCCGCATTCTATCACAAATATAAGGCCAATGAGTTGAAGAAATGTCTAGTCGACGACGATAAAAATAGATTCAGAATAAAGATTGCTCCTCGTGTTGAACAAAGAAACGAATTTCAGGAAGGGTTTCTTAGAGATATCCTAGACGGAAAAGAACCGAACCCGAATAAACTAAATATATTCTCAAATTATTACTATATCACCAAGGAATTGCTATCCGAGAACGATTTGTATGATGATGAAGATAAAGCTAAAGCTTACTATGATTATATTCTTGACAATGTAAGTTTAATAAGAATATACACTGAAACAGAGGGTTTTGCTGTAAAACTTTTTTACGTGATGAATACCAGAGGCACAAGTTTGTCGAACGATGAGGTTATAAAAGTCATTCTATACGATAAGCTTAATGACAGAGATAGGGAAACTTTTATGGGTTCGTGGAGGGCAATTGAAAATGTCCAAAAACAACTCAGTGATCTTTGGGACTCACTGAACAACCTTGAGAGGATTTTTACACTTTACTCATACTATTACCTTGGTGAAAACCCCAGAACTATTGTATATGACACTTATGCAAAGATGATAACAAAAGGTGAAAAACCCTTGGTAATCATAGACAAAGTGAAACAATTTACAGATAGCCTTCTAGAGTTGCACAGGGAGCACTCCAGAGTAGATAGATATATAAAAGACGACAGAGTGGTCTATCCATTCTATTATTTATATGATTCTGTTTATTGGCAGGTAATTCTAGCTACAGCCATTAATGTTGATTATAGCAATGTTTCTGACTTAGCTCAGGAGCTTTTAAGGCTTTACTATTTGAACTGGATTTCAGGGCATAACTCAGCTAACATAAAGGACATCTCCATAAAGGTTCTAAAACTCGTAAAGGATAATAAACCACTTTCTCAGATAATAAGCCTAGCTGAAGAAAAAATTAGAAACGAAGATCTTGAAAGACAGGCCTTTGAGAATCTGAATAAAGATGTTTATGTCGATAAGCCGAAAAACTGGTTGCGCGCAGTCTTACGCCTTATTGAGTACGATTTGTATGATGACTCAGGCACAGGTTATATTGAACAAGTTGGCGAAGATTCGCCTTCTATTGATCATATACTTCCTGAGGCTTGGAGATCAGTTCACTATTGGACTGAACAATGGAACGAAAGCGATGCTAATCAATTTCTGTATAAGCTTGGAAACATGACACTTATCTCATCGTCTAAAAATGATAAGATTAGCAACCATGATTTTAAATCAAAGAAGAGACATTATGAAGGCACTATAGGTGATTCAAAGGCTACAAGATATAAAATAAACGATTATATAACCAAACTTCAAAATTGGAATCTGGAAAATCTTCAGAAAAGACAAGAGTGGATGATAGACCGTTTAAAAAATATTCTAAAGTCTCCTTAACTTATTTTTTTGGTTCTAGGTAGAGGTTACTCAATCTTCCTAACCACAATCTCCCCATTAACTTCATAAAATCCAATGTGCTCAGATTCTGATACATTCAACTTCTCGGCTATCTCTTTTGGTAGGGTTATTCTTAATGATGACCCTTTAGATGAAGTTCTTGTTACTGCTAAGAGTTTGTCTGGCATTTGGACGATAAAGTTTATGGGTTCACTGCGTAGCGAAATTGCAGCGATGAAGAGAATATATCCCAGGGTGACCGAGTGGAATAAGAAATGGCCTTACGGATTTATCAAGTGATAATACAACTGTAGGGATCGGATTACAAATCTGTTCAGGAAAAGATATCTGTGATCTTAGATACATTTTCTTAGCAATACACAAAAACTTGCAAAATGTCATGGAAAACATTTATTATTTTTTCACCACATCCAATCGGTTCTGCATATATTCACCTCTCAAATCTCAATTGCCCAGGATTTGTTCAACTAAACAGAAGATCTAATTCACTATGGTTTTGTGCCAGAAAATCGATAATTATAAATTGTTTTCATCTTTATACATCATATGAATGGCAATTTCAATTCTGTTACAAATTTTATATGGAACGTTGCTGATTTATTGAGAGATGTTTACAAACGAAAGGACTATCCTGACGTAATATTGCCATTTACTATCTTAAGAAGACTGGATTGTGAATTATCAGAATCTAAGGAAAAAGTTCTTGAAACATACCAGATATACTTTGGAAAACTTGAAGATCCTTCCGCTGTTCTCATGAAAGCCTCAGGACATAATTTCTATAACATTTCAAAATTTGATTTTGGAAAGTTACTCTCAGATCCTGCAAATATAAAACAAAATTTCTTCGATTACCTAAATGGTTTTTCACCCAATCTGACAGATGTTATGGAGAGATTCAAAATCAGAGATCGTATCACATATCTGTTAGAGAAAGATCTTCTTTACAAGGTAGTGCAGAAATTTTCCGAAATTGATCTTGGGCCTTCCGTAATATCAAATCATGATATGGGGTATATTTTTGAAGAGCTAATAAGGAAATTTAATGAAACAAACAATGAAGAGGCAGGAGAGCACTTCACGCCAAGGGAAATAATCAGATTGATGGTAGAAATTCTGATGTCTAAGGATAAGGAGATACTAAAGAAACCAGGTATAATAAGAACTGTATATGATCCTGCCTGCGGAACAGGGGGAATGCTCACAGTCGCAAAGGATCATGTTATTTCGAAGATAGAAGGAAAAGCACAAATTGAACTGTTCGGTCAGGAGATCAATGATGAAACATATGCAGTGTGTAAATCAGACATGATAATAAAGGGGGAAAATCCTGATAATATTAAACCAAATTCAAGTTTTTCACATGACGGGTTTCCAGACATGAAATTTGATTATATTCTTTCAAACCCTCCCTTCGGAAAGGACTGGAATCAGGATAAGGGATTTATTGAGGAGGAATATGAGAGAGGTTTCTCAGGAAGATTTGGAGCAGGTTTACCTAGAATAGATGATGGCCAGTTTTTATTCCTTCAGCACATGATATCAAAAATGCATCCTCCAGAAACAGAAACAAAGACGAGGATTGCAATAGTATTCAATGGCTCACCTCTATTCACAGGAGATGCAGGATCAGGAGAATCGGAAATAAGAAGATGGATCATCGAAAATGACTGGCTTGAAGCCATCATTGCCTTGCCGGATCAGCTCTTCTATAATACAAACATCAACACTTATCTATGGATTTTATCCAGTGTTAAGGAACAAGATAGAAAAGGAAAGGTCATGCTCATAGATGCAAGGGATATGAGTGATGACATGAAAAAGAGTCTTGGGCAGAAGAGGAAGGAGATATCTGATGAGAATATAGAGAAGATCAGAAATCTTTTCACTGATCCTAGAAATGGAGAAAGAGTCAAGATATTTGACAATGAGGATTTCGGCTACAGGAAGATAACCATAGAGAGACCATTAAGAATGAAATTTGTCATAAGTGAAGAGGGAATTGCAAAACTTTCTATGGATAAGGTATTTGAGAAGACGAAGAACGGGAAGCAGAAAACCCTCGATCAACAACAGACTCAAGATGTTATTGTTAATTCATTATCCCAGTTAAAAGGCAATGAATTCAATAATAAGAATGACTTTGAAGAGAAATTATCATCTCTACTTCTAACTAACGGAATTAAGCTTTCTGTAGCTCAGAGAAAAGCGATCTTAAAGATATTTGGAGTCCGGGACGAAAATGCCGAGATATCGAGAGAAACAGATGGAAAGCCGGAAGCCGATACAGAGTTAAGAGATTATGAAAATGTTCCTCTGAAGGAGGATATTGATGATTATTTTAACAGAGAGGTAAAACCATTCGTGCCAGATGCATGGATAAACGAAAGTGTTAGAGATATTAAGGACGGAAAAATAGGAAAGGTTGGGTATGAAATCCCATTTAACAGGTATTTTTACAAATTTGTTCCACCAAGACCACTGGAAGAAATTGATGCAGATCTGAAGAAGCTAGGAAATGAAATTATAGATCTTCTCAGAGAGGTTACAGAATGAAGTATCCAAAATATTCTGAATACAAGGACAGTGGTGTAGAGTGGATTGGACAGATACCAGTGACGTGGAGCACCAAAAAACTAAAATACATTATTCAAAATTTTATTGGTGGTGGCACTCCTTCAACTGATAATAATGATTATTGGACTTCAGAAGGCGGTTTTCCATGGGTTACAATTAGGGACATTACTAAATCAGATGCCATAAGGGAGACTGAAAGAAAAATAACTGCTTCTGGGCTTAATTCTAAGAATTTAACTTTGCTCCCTCCCGGGACGATACTTTATTCTATGTACGCCAGCGTTGGTAAAGTATCAAAGTTGTTAATAACTGCTACGACAAATCAAGCTATCTTAGGGCTGTTTAACAGAGAAAATCAAGTGCTTAATGATTACTTAAAGTTCTCGCTAGAAGCATTTGAGTCATTTGTCAGTTTTTTATTCAGTTCTAATACTCAAAATAACATAAATGAGGAAAAAGTTAAAAATATAATTTTACCTCTTCCTCCCATTAGTGAACAAGCCAGTATTACGAAAGTTTTATTCGCTGAAATTGATCTAATGGATAATATAATTTCAAGATCACAAGAAATGATCGAACTTTTAAAAGAGAAGCGCCAGGCAATTATAACAAATGCTGTCACTAAGGGTCTAGATCCAAACGTGCCTATGAAAGATAGTGGAATTGAGTGGATTGGACAGATACCAGAACATTGGAAAATAATTAGGATTAAGTCAGTCTCTAAACTGAATCCATCGAAATCAGAGATAAAAGATTATACGGATGATACCAAAGTACCATTTTTCCCAATGGAATCTATAGGTGATGATGGTTATTTGCGATTTACAGAGTTTAGATCTATCTATGAAGTAATAAAGGGATACACACACTTTCGGAATGGAGATGTTGTTGTGGCTAAGATTACTCCATGCTTTGAAAATGGGAAAGGAGCTATAATAAAAGGTCTTGAACCTGATGCTGGATTCGGTTCTACTGAATTAATGGTAATTAGGCCGTCCTCAGTCTTGAACAAATCATTTTTGTATTTCTTAACTATAACAAATTTCTTTAGAAATCTTGGGGAAGCCTCTATGCAAGGTTCTGCTGGCCAGAAAAGGATAACCGAAGCTTTCATTGCAAATTTTAAAATAGGATTGCCGCCATTAGATGAACAAATTCATATTGTACAACATGTTATTTCTGAAATAAACAAGATAGACCTTTTAGTTCTAAAGCAGCAGAAAATAATAGAATTTCTGAAAGAATACAAAACATCACTCATTACACAGGCAGTAACAGGAAAAATAGATGTTAGAGGGGTTACTCCACCAATAACCCCAAGTGATTCTTTACATTGAGATAAGATTATATCTCTTACTCATATATTTTATTGACATAATATGGATCTTTCCGAGAAGAGTATGGAGTCACACATTGAAGGTTACCTTGTTGAGGAACAATTATATGTGAGACGTATTTCTACAAATTACGATAAAAAATTATGCATGGATAAGGATAAGCTGATCGGTTTCATTCTTTCAACTCAGCCTGAAAAGTGGGATAAGCTTAAGGAGCAACACAATGAAAGTGTTTCAGATATGTTCATTAAAAGGGTGCACGAAGAGATCGAGAAACGTGGAACTCTAGATGTTCTGAGAAGAGGAATAAAGGATTATGGTGTATCGTTTGATCTATTTTACCCAAAACCAGAATCGGGTTTGAACGAGAATCTCATGAAACTGCATCAGGCAAATACATTCTCGGTGATCCGACAGCTATATTTCAGTGAAAAGAACAATAAATCCATTGATCTTGCAATCTTCATTAACGGACTGCCAGTAATAACAATAGAACTAAAGGATAGATTGAGTGGTTCAAGATACACAGTGAAAGATGCAATTGATCAGTATAAGGAACGTGATGTTCATGAACCATTATTCAAGTTTGGCAGATGTCTTGTTCACTTTGCCATGGATGAAGAAATGGTCTACATGACAACAAAGCTTGAAGCATTAAGAACTAGATTCTTTCCATTCAATAAGGGATATGAAGGAGGTTCAGGCAATCCTCCTTCCAATGGCTTCAGAACCGAGTATATTTGGATGGATATACTTTCCAAGGAATCCTTATCTGATATTATTACCAATTTTATCAACTATCAGGATGTGGATGATGAGAATGGGAAGCCAACAGGAGAAAAGAAGATTATATTCCCAAGGTATCATCAATTAGATTCAGTCAGAAAACTTGTTGATGCCTCACGTGCCGGTACAGGCAAAAACTATCTTGTACAGCATAGCGCGGGAAGTGGAAAGAGCAATACCATATCATGGCTTGGCTATCGACTTGCAAGCCTTCATGACTCAGAAAACAGAAACGTGTATGATTCTGTTATTGTAATAACCGATAGAAAGGTTCTGGACAGACAACTTCAGAAGACATTCCATCAGTTCGAGCAAGTTTCGGGAACTCTTACACGTATTGACAGAGGTTCAGCACAGCTCAGGGAGGCTCTGGAAAAGGGCAGGAAAATCATAGTGACCACATTGCAAAAATTTCCAAGAATTGTTGACCAGATCAGGGATCTGCCTGGAAAGAGATTTGCAGTTATAATAGACGAGGCTCACTCATCAACAACAGGTGAAAACAGTAAGAACATGAAACTCGTACTGACTGCAAACGGTCTTGAAGATGCAGAAGAGAATGACACAGAGGAGGAGACATATGAAGATATCATAGTTCAGGATCTGGAAGCACGAGGTAGGCAAAAAAACGTCAGTTACTATGCATTTACAGCAACACCAAAAACTAAGACACTGGAACTGTTTGGACGGAAGTTAGAGGATGGACAATATGAGCCATTTCACCTCTATACAATGAGACAGGCCATAGAGGAGGGATTCATTCTTGATGTTCTGAAGAACTACATGACATACAAGACATACTTTTCTCTGCTTAAAAAAATAGAAGACGATCCAAGATATGAGAGTGCAAAGGCCAAGTCACTACTGAAGGCATTTGTTGACCTCAACGATCATGCCATTGAGAAGAAGGTTGAAATCATTGTTGAGCACTTCAATTCAAGCATAAAGAATAAAATACCGAACCGGGAAGGAAGGGGACAGGCTAAGACCATGATT
>JAJZJZ010000009.1 GCA_021809755.1 Thermoplasmata archaeon | reverse complement strand
TCAAAAAAGCAGCATCAAATAGTGTTGACTATACCGTAATAATTGGGCATAAGGAACTTGAAGACGGAACATTAACCATAAGGAATATGCAATCAGGAAAGCAGGTAACAGGTAAAGCAGAAGATTTGAATCGGCTTCTCAAGTCATTATCTTCCTCATAGAATCAATACTGACAGCTCTCCTCAGCTAAATAGTATATCAAAAACATATTTCGTCAGACGATTATTGTGCATGACTCCACACATATTAATGAGGAGAAACATGCCCGACAGAGCCCATGCTACAGGAGATTGCATAAATTTTGCGCAATCACCCATAGCGGCAAAAGGATTGTTTGTCGTTTTTAATATTTATTAGTGATTTACCACTTTCATGCAATTTCCTGTGTGGGCAAACTTACGTAACATGCTTGATCATTATAGTCATTCCGATCATTGCAGGTTTGCACAGAAGAATTATTGTTAAATTTCTAACAGTTTTTGCTACCATGGTAATAATCATAAGGCTTTAGTAGTGCAAAGAAATCAACTGCAGTCAGAAATGAGTTTCGATCATTGTTAATCGTCGAAACTTGCTCATCTGAACATATTTAAATATTTCCAATGGCATATTTGCCATCAGGTTGAGGGGCTGTAGCTTAGCATGGTGGAGCACCCGGCTGATAACCGGGAGGTCACCGGTCCGAATCCGGTCAGCCCCATTACTGCAACTGCTGAATCCTTTTATGTTTTGGGGACTTTATTGGAGTTCCGGATTTACACATTACGCAACAGGAAATATACAATAAATTGGCTCATCTCAGCTTTTCATTAGAATTCCGCGATCTCATCTCATCAGTATTTGTGAGGTCTTTGATTTCCCTTCTATGTTCGGCATTTCTTACTTTATAATGAATAAATCTTTAAACTTTTGAGTATTATAAAGACAGAACAACAAATGACATCAATTAGAGATGCGGTAATATTCCAAAAGACTGAGCTTGAAGCAGGGGTATCTTAAGATCAAAATAGCACCTGCCACAATAGGATGGCTCACAGCAACCCTTTTTCTGTTGTTGAGGGAGGCAATGAAATCGGCTTTTCCCTCAAGACCAAAAAATACATTTGAAATTGGATTATTCCAGTCTATTATGTTTATTTTTAGAATAACCACTATGGCGTTCACTGCCTGAACTGCTACCTTGAACTTCATGCCGATCTCAATACCGCAAGAAACATCGGAATACTTGGCAAATCTGAGTATTTCAGCATGCTGTCAACCAGCCAATCGTTGCGTCATCCGGACAGAAACAAGCCCATTCCGTCAGGGAGGGGTAGTTGACTGTCCACATATTAAAATATAAACTGGAAATGACCTGAAGTGATCCCGTTTGGTTTTCTATTACTTCTTGCCATTTTTATCGCCTTCTTCCATATGCTTGCGCCAGATCATTGGATTCCCCTAACATCTCTTGCTTCAAAAAGGCAATATTCACCCCCAAAAAAATACGGAATTGCTACATTGATCGGCGGTGGACATGCTACTATCTCTGGGGCTCTGGGTTTACTATTTCTCTTTTTGGGTTTTACATTTCTCAGGGCAGATATCAATGAGCTTGTGTATATTTCAATTGCACTTCTCCTAATAGTGGGTTTATACTTCATTTTAAATGGATATGGAGAATCAAGGGAATCAAAAGAAAACCTTGAGAATTCCATAATCGCAGTCAGTGTTTTCCCAGATTTTGCCATAATACCCATAATGGTATCGGCCTCGGAATACACACTTCCATATGGATTGCTGATTTTCATCGGGTTTCTTATATCAAGTATATTATCCATCAACGCAATTATATTTCTCAATTCTAAAACTATAGGCAAGAGAATGGCTGAAATGAAACCTGAAAATCTTGATTATGTGATTGGTATTCTTCTCATGGCTACGGCGTTGATTATACTAGTATTTCCATCTTTTTAATATTTCAGCTTTTATCTGCTTTTAAGGTGACTTTTTATACCTTTCTGAACGGCATCATAAGAAATTAGAGCACATCTTTCCCTTGCCGGTCCCAGTTTGAGACCAATGTTAGCAAGAACTTCGTCTTTAGACATCCTCCTTATTTCATCCATAGTTTTTCCCATAAGGTTTTCAGAAAGGATTGATGCTGCGGCAGTACTGATTGAACATCCTCTTGTTACATACTTTATATCCACTAAGATTTCTCCATCAAATTTCATATGGAGGACAATGGTATCGCCACAAGTTGGGTTTGTCTCTATAATCTCCACATCACGGTCTGAGATTTTACCAAAGTTTCTTGGTGTTCTGAAATGTTCATCCAGAATCTCACTATTGATATATTCATCATCCGTCAAAATCCGAACCTCTTTATGCTTGCACTTAACGCCTCAAACAATTTTTCCACATCTTCGCGTGTATTATAAACATAATATGATGCCCTGGTTGTGGCTGATACCCCCAGATCTTCCGTCATTGGCATGGCACAGTGATGCCCTGATCTCAATTCAACTCCGTATGTTCTGTCTGCCAAAGAAGAGAGATCATGTGGATGGATTGCGTGAACTTTTACAGACAAGTTTTCTGAACTGATATTTTCTTTATCAAATTTTGGTATTTCTCCAATATTGAAAGCATAGATGCCGGCTCTGTTCTCAATGTTCCTGGTTCCATATGAGATTAGATCCTTTATACCACTATTTTCTTCCATTTTCAGAGTATAAGCTATTAGATCCTTTTCATGATTCCTCACGTTTTCCATTCCCAAATCCCTGAGGAAATCTACTGCCGCCGAGAATCCAATGGCACCCTCTATATTTGGAGTTCCCGCTTCAAATTTTATAGGTATGTCTTCACAAGTGAAACCTGCCTTTGTGACTGTCCTTATCATTTCCCCTCCACCCATGAAAGGGGGAAGTTCCTCAAGTGCTTCTTCCTTTCCATACAGGCATCCTATACCCGATGGCCCCATCATTTTATGACCTGAAAATGCAAGAAAGTCGCAATTCATATCCTTGGCGTTGACTGGCATGTGCGGTACGCTCTGAGCTCCGTCTACTATCATTATTGCACCTGCATCATGTGCTATTTTTGAGATAGGTTTCATATCATTGATGTTGCCTAATATGTTTGAGCATTCTGTTAAAGAGACAATCTTTGTTTTCCTAGATATCAAATTGGAAACTTCCTCCGGAGATATTGGTTCATCATGTCTGGAGTTTAAGAACCTTAACTTCACTTTCTTTCTTTCGCTCAACATCTGCCATGGAACAATATTGGAATGATGTTCACTGTTGCTCAGAATTATTTCATCGCCTTCCTGCAACTTGCTGCCAAGAGAATAAGCAAGAAGATTCAGTGCTTCAGTTGTGTTTCTCACAAAAACTATTTCCCTGTCCTTGGCTCCAATGAAATTTCCAATGTTCTCTCTGGAATGATTGAACATCTCGGTTGCTTCCTCACCCAATCTGTATACTCCTCTATGCACATTGCTGCAATGATTTTCATAAAAATCCACAACGGCATTTATTACTTCGTATGGCTTCTGCGTTGTTGAAGCATTGTCCAGATAGATGATTCCTTCTTTATCTAATTTTTTGAAGATAGGAAAATGTTCCCTTACCTCGTCAAAATTCATCTATTATCAGCTCGTGGGCAAATCTATCCACCATTTCCGTGAATTTTGTATTATTTGCCCTTTCTATCATCGAGCCTACAAAACCAGCAGAAATCATAGATTTTGCGTCCTTCTCTGATATTCCTCTGCTCCTAATATAAGTTAGCTCTTCTTTGTCTATGGAACTTATTGCCGATCCATGCTTGGATCGGGTGTCGTTGTTTTTTATCATTAGAGCAGGCTTTGAATTTGCATATCCAAGCTTAGAAAGAAGAACGATTCTTGAATCATAAAATCCAGTTGATTTAGTACTTTCAAGTTCAATATCAATGTTGCCGCGATGAATAGTTGAACTTTCGCCTGTGACAACACCTCTAACGTGAATATCAGCATTTGTGTGTTTTCCAACCTGAAAACTGCTATCCCTTATGTCTATCTTCTGCTTCCCTGAGCTGAAACTTACTCCGAAAACCTTGTAATCTGATTGATCACCCATCTGATTTGATTCGTTCTGAAAGAGAACCTTTCCGGCTCCATGATTTATATGATATATTGTTCCAAGTGTGTTCTTTTCTCCAAATGTTCTAATAAACGTAATGTCAAATACCCCATCTGCCTTGTCCTGCATATAGTGGTAATCCAGATTTGCCCCATCTTCAAGGTAAAAATAAATATTTCTTCCCTGGACTCCGTTACCTGAACCTTCACTTGTCCTAATATCAGAGAGTACCAATTTTGTATTTCTTCCGATCCAAACAAAATCCTTCTGTGACCCTGATTCTGATGCCCTGATTGATGTTTCTATGCTTATGGATAGAGATATATCTGATTGAGTTTTTATAAATAAACCTCCCTGCCATGATGAATTGATAAGATGCTCTTCCCTTTCATTTCCAAAAAATGACTCGACCTTATTCCGTATTTGTGAAGAATTAGAGAGAGCATCCGATAGATGATCTACTTCAAATTGAGCAGATTTTCCCTTCCTCATAATGAAAGCATTACCAGAAACAATTATATCTGCTCTAGAATTTTGTTGGTCTGTTCTGCTTGCGGAGTAGTTACCAGTGGCCATTCTGATCAGTTCTAGGTCAGTAACTTCCACGTAATCTTTTACTGTAGGACTCTCCTTATAATCTCTTACGGGTGATTTCAGGAATCGCAACATGGATTCCTTCCTGTAATCGAAAGATGGATCACTGATTTTTGATTTGAGAATTTCTGAGTAGGCTTCCATGGAATATCATCCTACTGCGCCCATCTTGGACATTTCCATCTTAATGAGTCTGTTCATCTCAATGGCAAATTCCATGGGTATTTCTCTCATTACATCATCCAGGAAACCAAGTACTATCATCGAACTTGCTTCATCCTCAGAAAGTCCTCTTGACCTCAGATAAGTTAACTCTTCAGTACCAATTTTTCCGACACTCGCTTCATGACCAAAGGTTGCAGTTGGCTCATATATTTCATCATGTGGGAATGTATAGGAAGCTGATTCGTCGTTTATGAGAAGGGCATCGCACTGTACATGACTCTTGGATTCTATCGCTCCCTTATTTATTCTGAGCAAACCTCTGTAAATTGCCTTTCCGTCCTCTATACTTATACTCTTGGCAACAATTTTACTTGTCGTATATGGGGCAAAGTGAAGTGCCTTTGCGCCTGTATCCTTAACTGTGCCTGGTCCTGCAAGGGAAATGTTTAGGTTTGAAGCTGATGCATGTGCACCCCTTAGATATGATGAAGGATAAAGCATTGTTACCTTAGAACCCAATGATCCACCAACCCATTCCATCTGACCGTTTTCCTCTACCCATGCCCTCTTGGTAGGCATGTTGTAAACACTCTTTGACCAGTTCTGAACACTTGTATATCTTGCCTTTGCATTCTTGTTGACGTATATCTCCACTATTGCACTGTGAAGTGAGTTCTTGTCCCATCTTGGAGCTGTGCATCCTTCTATGTAGTGAACACTGGAGCCCTCGTCTGCCACCACTATGGTATGTTCAAACTGACCTGTACCCTCATTATTCATCCTGAAATATGTCTGAAGTGGCATGTCAATATGCACACCCTTTGGCACATATAGAAATGATCCACCACTCCATACAGCTCCATTTAGCGCTGCAAACTTGTTGTCCGTTATAGGTACTGCCTTGCAGAAGTATTGTTTAACGAGATCAGGATGCTCCCTTATGGCACTGTCCAGATCCATGAAAACTACTCCTTTGTCTTCCCACACTTTCCTAAGGGAGTGATATACTCCTTCACTTTCATATTGTGCTACGGACCCTGCCAGATATTTCTGTTCCATTTCTGGAATGCCCAGTTTCTGGAAAGTGTCCTTAATCATCTCGGGTACATCATCCCAACTGTTCGTATTACTGTCTCCAGGTTTATTGTAATATGATATATTTTCCCAGTCGATTCCAGAGAGATCTGGCCCCCATGTTGGTACCGGTTTGGCTTCAAAAATTTCCAAAGCCTTTAGCCTGATTCTTCTCATCCAGTCCGGTTCATTCTTTATATCTGAAATTTCCTCAACAACCTTCTTATTTAGGCCTTTACCTGTCGTATATTGCGGTTTAAATGAATCTTTGAATTCCCAATCACTTTTCTTTGAAGTGATATTCTTTACACTTTCCAGCAGTTTTTCTATTTCTTCATCTTTACTCATGTTTTGTACTTCCATATTAATTACCTCTTATCCAGTCATATCCTTCATTTTCAATCCTTAATGCCAGTTCCCTGTCTCCTTCCTTTGCAATTTTCCCATTCATTAAGACATGAACAAACTGCGGGTCTATTCTCTTCAGAATTCTCTGATAGTGCGTTACTATGAGGAATGCTGTCTGATCGCTGAAGAATTGCAGAATTTCATCTGATATAAGACCCAGTGCATCAACATCCAGACCTGAGTCAATTTCATCGAGAACAATGATCTTTGGTCTTAATATGACCATTTGAAGTATTTCCAGTCTTTTCCTCTCTCCACCTGAAAAGCCGTCATTGACAGATCTTGACATAAATGATTCGTCAAGGCCAACTTTCTTTAGATGGGAAGATACAAGTTTATAGAAATCGTTTACGGAAAGTTTCTCTTCAGGATGAAGGTTTTTATAAGCAGTTCTAAGAAAAGCAGATAATTTTACTCCTGGTATTGCAACGGGACTCTGAAAAGCCAGGTACAATCCTGCCCTTGCCCTTTCTTCAGGATATTTTCCTACGAGTTCAACGCCATCAAGCTTTATTGATCCTCCTGTTATCTCATAATTGGGGTGCCCAATTAGAACGTTTCCCAAAGTGCTTTTTCCTGCACCATTAGGACCCATTAGAGCATGAATTTCACCGCCTCTTATGGTAAGATTAACATCCTTGAGGATTTCCTTCCCCTCAACTCTTGCACTTAGATTCTTGATGATAAGTTCAGTCATTATGTCCATGATTGATTGTTTCTATTTAAACACTTTCTTATGTTTAAAGTCGGTAAAGTACTTATATACATTTCACATTATGACTTATTATGGAAAACCATCTTGCAGTTGAAGGCCTCCTGGGGGAAATGAAAAACAATATACTCAATATTTTGGGAGAATCAGAGCGAAGCATGGCTGAACTTTCTGAGCTTCTGTCAATTAATAAGACTGCGGTTAAGGAGCACATGGATTCTCTTGAGAAAATGGGATATGTAAAGGGTTTTTTTAAGAAAGAAAAGAGTGGAAGACCATCGAAACATTACGAAATTACGGACAAAGGGTTGGATCTGTTCCCTAAGAAATATGCCGAACTATCCACCATACTTCTTGATGAAATTCAGCAGACACTTGGACAGGATCAGTTAAATATAATTCTTGGAAAGGTTGCTGACAGGATGATTCATCAGGCTGGATTTTCCGAACAATCTAGTAACCTGTCCACAAGAGATGAAAAAGTCGAGAAACTGAGGAATTTCGTTCAGGCTTTAAACAGGATGGGGTATTATGCAAGAATGGAAATAGATGGGGATACCGTGAGAATTATCAGGCATAACTGTATATTTTACGAGCTTGCAAGAACAAACAGTAAGATTGTTTGCGGAGTACTTGGATCAAGTGTCATAAGTGAGTCGGGAGAAAAAGATTTTAAGATAACGGAAAGGTTCTCAGATGGCGGCAATAAATGTGTCGTTGAAGTTGGAATTTAAGAATAAATATAATATATTTTCCATCAGAGAAGCAAACAATAAATCTTACTAAGCCCATGTCGAAAATTTTTTTGTAGTAGTTATATTGACCACACTTATTATGGCTGTTTGATTTCCATAATCAAAACAGAAACATTTAAGGTACTTTTCTCATTGATTGAATAATATGAAGGAAGAGATAAGTTCAGGTATCATAATATTCAGAAATAAAGGTAAGATAGAATTTCTATTCCTTAAAAGAAGAGAAGGTTTTCTAGATATGCCAAAGGGGCACATTGAAAAAGGTGAAAGTGAACTAATTGCTGCAAAAAGGGAAGCACTGGAGGAAACTGGTCTAACTGTGAATCTTCTAGAGGGTTTCAGAGAACTTCAGGAATATTGGTACACTTATGAAGGTGAAAAGATTTGGAAAAAGGTCTCTCTCTATCTGGGAAATGTTTCTGATAATTCTGAGGTTCACATTTCGCAGGAACATACCGGTTTTGTCTGGCTATCGCTGGATGAATCCATGAAGTCTTTATCATTCCAGAACCAGAAGGAAATAATCAGAAAGGCTTATGATTTTATTATTGCAAATGGGCAATACAAATAGAACAAGAGTGAAAATCTAATATGTAATTGAAATAAACTGCCATGGTTATTATCTCCCCCTCAATAATCTCCAGCAACCTTACACAACTTGGAGAGCAGGTAAAACTGTCAGAAGCTGCTCACGCTGACATGTTTCATCTTGATGTCATGGACGGTCACTTTGTACCCAATCTTACCATGGGACCAGATCTGGTGAAGGCCATTAGAAGTGTTGCAACCGTTCCACTTGAAGTTCACCTCATGGTTGAAAAACCTGATAAATACTGGAGAAAGTTTTCAGAAGCGGGAGCTGACATATTTCTGATTCATTATGAATCGCTTTGTAATATTCATGAAACCTTTAGGGAAATTAAAAATTCTGGAAAAAAGTATGGCATTGTAATAAATCCAGATACTCCGTTCTCCAAGGTAGAACAATACCTGGATGGTGCCTATATTGTTCTCATAATGTCGGTATATCCTGGATTTTCAGGCCAGTCATTCATAGAAATGAGTTTGGATAATGTAAAAAAAGTCAGAGAATTCATAAATAAGAATGACCTGGAAACGATGATCGAAATAGATGGCGGTATAAACGAAATTACAGGGAAAAAGGCTTTGGATGCTGGAGCAGATATCCTTGTATCTGCTTCATATATATATGGAGGAAATATTTCAGAGCGAATTGGGAAGTTGAAATCACTCTAGCTATGATCCTGAGATTTTTAAATTTCGATTAATACCCTTCCATCTCTAACTGTTTCATAATAAGATATTGCGTCTTTTATTTCTTCTAGTTTGAATTTTTTTGCAACCGGAACCCTAAACTGATTGGTCTCCATTATTTTAAGAAGTTCCATAAGATCGTTTCTTGTTCCTCCCGTGCTCCCAACTATCTGAATTTCTCTTGTATATAACGTTGCGATGTCCAGAGTGGTTTCCCTTCCTGTGAGAACGCCGAAAGATACCAGAGAACCACCCTGCTTTACATGACTTATTGAACTTTCCCAGAACCTTGAACCAAGCGAATTGACAACGATATCGAATGACATGGTTTCCGGTATGTCGTCCATGAGAAATGTTTTCAGAACCCCATAATCCTTGACCCATGTCTTTCTGGATACTCCGTAAACCCTCAATCCCATGATCCTTGCTATCTGAGCAGCAAATATTCCTGTGTTTCCAGATGCTCCGTATATAAGTATGCTCTTGCCGGCTGATGCATTTGCCTTTCTCAGAGCATGATATGCTGTCAGTGCACCTATTGGTATTGAGACTGCTATATCATCAGGAATTGATTCCGGTATTTTTACAACATTCCTCTCGCTAATCAATATTTTTTCCGTAAGACCGCCATTTGTTATTACTCCCCAAAGGCCACCGTTATAACACAGATTTTCCCTTCCGGAGAGACAAAGATCACAATTACCGTCAAATATCCGGTTATATATAATTACTCTGTCCCCTTTTTTTACCATTCTTCCATCGTTAAGAACTTCTCCAAGCACCTCTGAACCGGGAATATGAGGAAATGGTTTCACCGAATACACTACCTTTCCATTTATAAGGTTATATTCAAGAGGGTTGAACCCTGCCAACTTTATTTTAACAAGAATCTCCCCGTCGTTTATTTCAGGTTCTTCAATATTATCCAGTTTTAGGTTTTCAATACCTCCTGGGCTGTGAATTCGTGCAGCAAGCATGGATGTATAGCGCTTTAAATGGATTTAATATTAACCGTTCACAGTAATCATGATTATTTCATTATACCTATGAAAAAATCTTCTATTTCTCTCTGAACATCAATAAATTCCCTTAGCCCCTTAAGATAATCTTTAAAAATTTCTGCCCTCTCATCCAGTATTACTGCAACGCCTTTATCATCAACATTTCGTATAAGTCTGCCTATGGTTTGTCTCATTTTTACCAATGTTGGAAAAGTGACTGCATAATCCCATCCCCTTCCGTATAAATGATCATAATATGCCATTATGGTTCTCTGTTTCACGTCTGGTTTGGGATATGGGATACCAGCTAAGATCACAATCTCCAAAAGTTTTCCAGGTAAATTTATTCCCTCTGAGAGTCTCCCTCCTATAACAGTAAATAAGGCTCTGTTTTCCTTCTTAAATTTATCTATAAGGTGCATTAGATCTATTTGATCCAAATCGCCCGAATCGATGAGGATTCCTTTATTTCCCACTATGTCAATAACCTCATTCATTAAATTCCTTGAAGGAAAAAACACGATAGTCTTTCTTTTAGTTGAATTGATTATGTTTTGTATTTCATTACCTATCTTTTGAAGCATCTCACTGTTCAATTCTGAAAATCTTGTGCCAATCCCCTTTTTGTATCCAATAAGAAGATTCTTCTCAGGAAATACGTTCTCAATTGCCATTGCAGGCAATTCTTCAAATCCGGTCATCCTGCAGTAAATATCAAACGGTCTTAGAGTTCCGGATAAATGTATTGTTGCAGACTCCTGAAGAGGTTTCAAAACTATTGATGGGTCGAGACAATACGCCTCAAAAACACCACCATTATCTTTCCTTATAATGGCAATATAGTTTGATTCCTCTGCATTGAGACAAAATTTCAATTCAGTGGAAAGTGTTTTAACATGTGATCTGGGTACCTTTCCAAGTTTTTCCTTTGTTTCTTCTATACTATCACCAAGAGTCCCCAATCCATCAATAATATACTCTAGATTTTCACCCGTCAATTTACCATTTATTCGAATATAATCGATGAAATCCCGAAACATCATTCTGCTTTCTTCCTGTTCTGAAAGCCTCTCTTTTTCCATATCGATTATGGCATTTCTAATGTATTCACATACATCGCTCGCTCTGATCCTTGGCAGGAATTCCGGGTCCCCATAATCTGCACACTCCTTTTCCACGAGTTCAATCTGCCTCATTGTTATTTTGAAAGAGAAAATCCCCCTTGAAAGTTCAGGGAGATTGTGCGCTTCGTCTAAAATAATAACTATACTTTCCCTTGAAGTTCTCCAATTATACAATACCGATGGGGCTATTCCCGGATTAAGAAAATAAGAATACGGCATTATGCAAATCTCTGCATCTCTCATTGCATATTTGATGCTCTCGTATGGACAAATTTCTAGAGGAACCAGTTCTTCATAAACAGCTTCCGGACTTATCAGTTCAGTAATAATACGGCTTTTTATTTCCTCAGATTTCACTTTTGAATTGTAGAATCTGCAAGCATCCTGATTTCCTTCCACAACTTTTTTCTTTCTGGAGGAGCACATTTTTGATAGCGATTCGGATGTAAAATCATCTTCGTTTTCAATTTCCCGATACAATGGGCAAAGATTTCCCCTCCCCTGTATTGCGGTCGCTTTTATGTTCACAAATTTTTGAATGACCCTGATTTCTTCAATAACCTGACTCTGTTGAGAGTTTGTTCTGGTAAGATAGAGAATTTTTTTCTTATTTTCCCTTGCAAAAGAAATTGCAGAGACAAGGCCCATAATTGTTTTGCCTGAACCGGTTGGAGATTCCAGTATTGCTCCATTTTTTTCCTTGAGGCTGTTGATTACAAATTCTATTGCATCTTTTTGATAATTCCTTAAATTGAGAGCGTTAAAAGATTCATGAACCAACCTGCTTACCTTTTATTTCTTCAATTAAAGAAGCTTTTCAAGTTCTTTTCTTTTTTCCTCAATGAGTTCTGGTTGTGAAATATATCTTGAGGCCTCTTCAAAGGCTTCAAGGGCCTCCTTTTTCTTCCCCATTTTAGCCAGCGTTTCTGCCTTTATGATGTGGTAATTGAAATTTTCAGGAACCAGTGATATTGCCGTTTCTATATCTCTTAGAGCTTTTTCTTTTTGTCCCATTTCCATAAGCAACTCATATCTTCTATAGACGAAAATCTGGTCCATGCTGTTCAGCCTTACTGCTTCAGTATAATCCTGCAGGGCTTCTTCAAGTTTCTTCAATTTCCAAAGCACGTTTCCCCTGTTGTAGTAGTAATCTGGTATATCTCCTTCTATCTTTATTGCCTGAGTGAAAAGATCATATGCTCCCTGAAGATCTCCGGAATCTTCCAAGGCTGCTCCAGCAGCATTATAATAATCTGCATGTTCAGGATATAGTTCAATAGATTTCTTAAAGTCCTTAATGGCAGGCTCATACATTCTCATGGAATAGTATGATAATCCCCTGTTAAAATAATAATCCGGATCTTTGGGAAGTATCTTTATTGCCCTGGTAAACTCCTTTATTGCATCAGGATATTTATTAAGATTAAAGAATGAAACTCCTCTTTCATTGTAATCATCAGCTATCTCTGCCTGGTCCCTACCTAATTCGTCTTGCGGCACAAGACAAGAATATCCTAAAATACATTAACTTATTGTAAAGTATCTTATGAATTGCATAACCTTCTTTACTATGTTCTCCTTATCCGCTTCAAGTTTTGCTTCTGATGGAGAAGACGTTCAGGAACATATTTAGTATCTTCCCCGTAGATTCTTGATAGTATAAAAACAACTACAGCAACAACTCCAAATACGATTCCCGGATAGATTAGTTCAGTTGGGTTTGCAGGTCTGGAAACAAGAAGTGCCGTCGCTTTGTAAGTAATAGATGATATATGAGATATTGCGGAAGAATTGTTGGTGTCGACTACGACATAAGTTGATATTTGGTACATTCCAGCACCATGCTGATAACATAAATATTGGATATTACTGCTTCCCTGGAATGATAAATTGTCGTATATTGTAGAATTACCCTTGAATATATTTATAAAATAAGTTACGCCTGACACATTGAATTGTTTCGGAAAAGATGGATTTGCTCCCACATAAGATATATTCAATCCGTTCCCTAGTGTTGTTATGCAACAAACTGTTTTTGATAATATTAATGTGTTCTTTTCATTTGTGTTACATACATTTACTGCAAAATTTTGAGTCTTGAAATTATGCGTGGACTGGGTAATCTCTCCGTAAGCATAGAATGAAAAAATGGATAAGAATGCAACTATGAAAAGTACTATATGAAATAGTTTTTTAAGCATTATCTCCCACTCCTCATGTTTCCTTTAATCAGAAGGTAATAGCAAACAGTTGAGACAGTAACCGACATTATTAAGGCAAAAACTAAGGCATCAAAGACATAACCAGCTCCCTTTGAACCAAATGGGGAATTCAAATTCATTGTTGTAAGACCTGACAGGATAAACTGCCCGGTTAGATTATGCTTGAAGATCTTTGCTGATTCAGAACTCATTTGCAGAAAGAAAAATGCCGTCAGAATAAAAGTCCCTACTGCACTTTTCGTTATAGATGAAATAAGGTAGCCGAATGAAAGATAAATCAGAATAAGCGCTAAAATTGCAAGATAAATTATTACAAGAACATAGAGATTGAGTGCATAAAATGTTAACCAATAAACAAATCCTATTGGAATAAGAAATATGGCGCCTCCAATAATCGCCTGAACAAACATTGAAAGTAATATATGGAATTTTCTATTAATTGGTGTGGTGAACAAAAAGCCAGTTGAACCGTTTTCGATCCCTCTGGCAAAAATAGCAGAGAGCATTGCGCCATAAAGAATTAGGATAGTAAACGCTGCGAATGTAGTATTCTGGAGAAAGACATCAATAGCTGGAACGGCAGAATAGTCTAGTGAACTTACATATGAACTTACAACAAGATAGAAGAAAGAGGCCATTAGCAGTTCCCTTATATAAAATGGGTCCGTCTCATTCAGCACATACTTTAACTGTAATAATTTCATCAGATCATCTCGGGAACCGAGTTAATACTGATTATATTTTCCTTTTGTTCTGGTGTTAATGCTTCTAAAATCTTTGAAACAGTAGCGCCTCTTATATCTACGATATCCTTGTTAACAGTTATATCAAAATCAGCCAGATTTTGGAAGGACTGTTCATTGGACATCCAAATTCTAACAGTTAAGTTTGTATTTTCCTTTATATCATTTCGGCTAAGTATTTTTTTTATTCTCCCACCTTTGATTTGGATCATAGAATCGGCTATTGGAAGTAGGTCATCAAGCATGTGAGTTGTAACTAAGAGAGAAGCCCCTGTTCTTGCTTTTTTCTCAATTTCCATGGCAATCTGCATTCTTCTTACAGAATCAACATTTGCATTGGGTTCATCAAGAACATAGGCCTTTTTCTTCGAAGATAATATGACACTTAAGACTATTAACTGTTTTTCTCCACTACTCAGATTACTGAATTTACTCTTGATCAGATTTCGAAGATCAAAATATTCCAGTAATCGTTCTAAATCATTATAATCACAATGATTTATTTCTCCGTACCAATACAGAAAATCCCCAACTATATTGGCGCCAAAGACCTGTGGTCTTTCTGGGAGAAATGCCACATTCTCCATTACTTTTTTAGGGTTTTTCATTGGATCATAACCAATGACTGATATTTTTCCTTCATCCGTAGGAGATAGACCTTCCAAAATTGATATTATAGTGCTCTTTCCGGAACCATTCCTTCCATGCAATATCGTTACCCCTCTTCCTGCTGAAAAAGAGACAGAATCAAGTGCTGTAACTGATCCATATTTCTTTATGCAATTTTCCACTTTCAACCATGCGTTAGATTCATTTCTTTCCTTCATTCTTCTTCCTCACTATTCCCCTCAGATTTTTTTGATGTTTATTCTTTAGAATATCAGATTTCGTAATGTACTTCCTTTTGGTTTTCATTCGTTGTATCACTAAAACCAAAAAAACCGCTGAAAAAACAATGAGCAAACTCACTATAGATGTGTTTTGATCAATGTAATAATAATCATCCAATGAAGTAAATTTGATATTAGACTTCACTAACTGAAAATTCAGAACAATTCCTGGTCTGAAATTCAATGAAATTCCTAGGGGCCCATATAAGTCCTTAAAAAAATTAACTGATTTCGTTTGATTAAAGCAACCAGACCCATCGTACACTACTCCTTCGCTGGAAGTTGGAAGCAAAAATAAATCAGGCCCAGAAGTTTTGGAAATTATATATGGATAATATCTTGTGGATACATTGTCAATTTCAGGACAAAGGAGACATGATGTTTGTTCTTTAAATACTCCTTCAATTCCGTTTACATTTGCAATCTCACCTGATGTTATTTTGTGGGGATAAATGAGGAAAGATCCTATGAATAAGCTACTCTGATTACTATAGTTTGCCCACATATTATCCAAATCTGCGGTAATAGTATAGTGATTCCCTTCGCCCTTCAGGTATATTATTCCCCCTATTGGTGCACATGTACCATTATGCTCCACCCCTAAAACAGAGAGTGAAGGATCATAAAATTGAAACTTAAGGCATGCACCTTTCTCATTAGGCTCTGTTAATGCATTTCTCAATGAATAAGATTCCTCCATAAGAGGAAGAAATGTTATTAGTATGGATAAAAGTGCTATTATAGTCATAAAGAGAGTGATAAATGTTTTTAATTTCATTTCTAGCCTCAATCCTTTAAGTTATTTATTCTTAACTTCCATAACCTGTCAATGTTGTTCCAGGGGCAATTGGATAAGGGCAATAATAGTTGAAATTTGCGCTATGCATCCATGCCAATGACAACTCTCCACTAAAAGTTGCTAGGCTTGGACTCCATTGGGCTGTAACTGCAGGTGCCCCGAATAAATAGACAACGCCTGACAAATCAACCGTTGGTTCACCACCATTATTACCAATTATGATAAGGTTTGAATATTGAAACATTTCTAGTTCAGTGGGTATTGAAGGATTGTTAGGTTCCTGTACCGTCCTTACAGCTATTGTTGGCGAAGTGGCACTAATTGCGTTATTGCAAGTTATAGAACCACTTTCACTTGCACAATAGATGATATTCTCACGAAAAACTGCAGAAAACCCTATAATGTCTTTAAATTCCATTGTGTAGGTTCCAGAGTCACAGCCACTGAACAATCCGTGATAAGCAGACCAATGATGATGATAATGAAATGCCAAGCCGAAAGTATAACTTTCTGTTGGACATGAACTTCTAACAAGTTGAGTTTCTATGTTGTTAGTCATGACCTCACTAGTGGCGGTTACTGAAACAACAGTTCTTCCATTGTGAACAGAGTTATTAACCGTAGTTCCAATACTTTGTGCCGAAAAAATGAATGGAAAAATGACAAAAAGTGAGAATAACAACCCTATGACTACAAATATGTCCCCAAACTAGACATCTTCCTCGAGCAATTCTTCTTCTTTTATACGTTTTTTATTGCCAAACAGAATGGCTGATAAAGAATATATATAAAGCTTTGTTGCACTTTTGACTGCTTAAATATTAGTCAGTATAATTAAATCTATTGGAAGCGACATATTTTTTCCTCTAATCCTTTAGATATCTTGGTTTAACATTTAATGAAATTTCCAATAAATACTAAAATGAATGAATAATCTCATTAATGTGATTTCTTTTCCAAAAAAAGATTCACTTTACTGAATCACAATCTTCTTTGCCTTGTTTCCTTCAAAGCATTAGTATAGGTTTTCCATTTAGTTCTTACTATTTCTCCCAAGTCAACGTTATTATTCAAAGCATATCTAAGATATTCAATAGTATATGGATCAGAAGGATACCCGGACCCTATCCCGGGATATTGATTTCTGATTTTATCCATTTCCCTTTCACGAATAACTTTTGATATCACAGATGCAGCTGAAACAATAGGATAGTCTCTGTCGGCCTTATGTCTGCATATTACATTTTTTCCACTTTTCTTAGACAGAGTGCTGGAGCACCGATCTGCATTTACATCAAAGGAATCAACGATGGTTGAATAATTTGAGTATTCCAAAAGTTTTAAGACATACCTTCCTTCAATCTCGTTGAGCGTCATTGATTCCATGAGACGATTAATTTCTTTACTGCTTATGATCTCAAATTTAACAAGTTCAGCGTCATTTAATATTTTATCAAAAGTTATTTCCCTGGCGCTCTGACTCATTTCTTTAGAATCCTTTGCTCCAGAGGCAGAAATTTTATCAACATCCCCACAAACTATTGAAATGACCATTGGCCCAAAAACAGGCCCTCTGCCCGCCTCATCTATACCGCATAAGTGCTTCATTTGTTCAGGATGCCGATCCATTTATACATAAAGCGATAAATACACTTTAATGATTCTATGCCATATGGCTCAGGACAGCGCAAAAATGAATCCAGATGAATTCATTTCAGAGGCAAGAAAAAACATCAACATAGAACTTTCGAGATTTTTTGAAAGAAGGATCAGAGAAATAAGCGATTCCAGCATAAAAAAACTCATAGGCCAAATTGCCGATTATACAGTTCAGGGAGGTAAAAGAATAAGACCTATTTTAGTTGTTTGTGGGCATAACCTTTTTAAGGAACCAGACCCGGAAGTTTACAAAGCTTCAATATCAATAGAATTGACCCAATCTTTCTTCCTCATACACGATGATATTATGGATCAAAGCGATCTTAGAAGGGGTAAGCCATCGTTACACAAAGTTCTGGAAAAAGATTTTGTAGGTATGAGGGAAGCCAGAAGAATGGGAGAGAATATTGCAATTGTAGCAGGAGATCTTGCGATGACATATGCCTATGAAGCTCTTTCAGAAACTAATTTTAATGATAAAATTAAGAATAAAGCTATGAAAGAACTCATTTCAATAACCAAGATAACGGGATATGGTGAAGGGATAGACATGTTAACAACAGCAGGCGTGAAACTCAAAATGAATGACCTTATAAGGCTTCACTTGTGGAAGACTGCCAAATACACCCTTGAAGGTCCTTTGCTATTAGGTGCAACACTTGCAGGTTACGATGGCCCCACTGCGGCAATTAGCGCTTACGGCTGCCTAACCGGTCTGGCATTCCAGCTTCATGATGACATTATAGGATTGTTTGGAAAGGAAGAAGAGATAGGAAAACCTGTAAAAAGTGACGTAAACGAGGGTAAACAAACACTTCTCATGATTAAAGCAATGGAATATTCCAGTAGGGAAGAATCTCAATTTATTGAAGATATTCTTAAAAGGGGAAATGTTTCTGATGCCGAATTTGAAAAAATTAAAAAAATTGTAGAGAAATCGGGTTCATATGACTATTCAAGAAGACTAATTGAAAAGTTTATATTGTCAGGGAAGCAATATGTTAAAACAATCAATGGTGATAACAATACAAAAGATTTCCTGTTATGGCTTTCAGAATATCTGGTAACAAGGAAGAATTGACATCGTATTGCTCTTTTCAAATTTTTGGCCGGTATTTAGAATACATATCCCTTAGAGTCGAACTGTCTATGTGGGTGTAGATCTGTGTGGTGGCAATACTGGCATGGCCCAGAATCTGCTGAATGAATCTTATGTCACCACCGTTTTTCAATACAGTTGTGGCAAATGTATGTCTTAGCGTATGCGGGGTGACTTTCCTTTCTATTCCGCATTTCTTAGCGTTTTTTCTGACAACTCTTTCGACAGTGGTGGGGTGAATCTTTCCATTTCTTGTACCAAAGAAATATTCTGGGAATTTTCCTGAGGCAATATTTCTTGAATAGAGTTGGGATAAAACGTCCGAGCATTCCTTGGGAATGAGAACAATCCGGTCTTTATCACCTTTACCTGAACGAACTCTGATAAGTCCTTCAGGTATGTCAATATCCTCAGCTTTAAGGCTGCATAGTTCTCCCACTCTCATTCCTGTGTAAAGCAGGAGTAGTATCATTGATCTATCCCTTAAATCTTCCCTTGAAGCTTCCACGAGCCTTTCCATTTCATTCTGACTCAAGTATACAGGCATTTTAGCCGATCTCCTGGGAGCAATCAGATTCTCGGGAGGTTTTATATTTCTAGATTTGAAAAGATGTTTAACCGCCTTTATTGCAAGATACTGTGAAGATTTAGAATATTTCCTTTCCACTGCCAGATAAAGCTTAAAATTCTCTATATCTGCTGGCGTGCATTGGTCAAGATCCTTATTTAAAAAGTTGAGGAATATGGTCGATAGAAAAGAATATTCTTTCACTGTATAAGGGCTTCTTCTTTCACCAATCATATTTTTTCTGAACCGGTCAATCTGCTCTTCAACACTTGTCATCATTTGATATTTATCCTTATTCTATCGACAAATTGCTATAATACTTTTGCGCATTGCCCGCCCTTAAAGACAGTATGATGTGTGTAAACGGATAGCTCGACTCTATTAACTAATAAATCCGCCCTTTACTTAGATATTAAATTAGTTTTGGAGTACTTGAATCTTTGTTATGAATAACGTAGAAGCCCTTTAAACAATGAAAATACTTCATCTGCTCAAGTTCCTTACCCAATTTTATCAAAAATGAATACAATTTATATTACCTTAATATAAAGTTAAATCCTGTCTGTCTAAGACTCCATAAAGTTAACATTAATAATGCATCATAAATAACCAATTAAGAATGTTTCGTAGACGAATCCTTCATGATATTTTAAACAAAATTTTATCCACAACCGCCGGAAAATGGACCCTTATAGGTGTCATAATTGGTGTTGTTGCAGGATTCGGAGCCCTAGCGTTATATTCTGCCATTGACCTGATAACGATTTATATGTTTCAAAATCTTACTGGATTCACCCTTCCTCGTTCAGGAATAGTATCAGGAACCTCTCTCTATTCGTTTCCTACAAACTATAAATATTATTTCATACCAGTATCAATAGTTATTGGAGGAATAATATCAGGCTTTATCATTTTTAGGTTCGCTCCCGAAGCTGAAGGTCATGGAACGGACGCGGCAATTGATGCGTTCCATAACAAGGCTGGCAAGATCAGGAAAAGAATTCCCCTCGTAAAAACAGTTGCGTCTGCAATCACAATAGGATCAGGGGGCAGTGCAGGAAGAGAGGGTCCAACCGCTCAAATTGCCGCGGGTTTTGGGTCAATGATTTCAGATTTATTCGGACTGGACGATAAAGACCGAAGAATTGCAGTAGCGGCAGGAATCGGAGCCGGAATAGGAAGCATTTTTCTGGCACCATTGGGAGGGGCGATCCTGAGTACAGAAATCCTTTATAGAAGAGATTTTGAAGTGGAGGCGTTGATACCGGCAATAATTGCCTCGGTTGTCGGATACTCAATATTCGGTTATTTCGTCGGATACAAAACAATTTTTGATATACCTGTAACCACAACCATCGGCTTTTTTCACCCCACAGCGTTACTTGCCTATCTCTTAATAGGGATAATTACCGGCTTCGGCGGAATTTTCTATGTTAAGACGTTTTATGGGATTCAGGGTTTTTTCAATAAAAGAAAGAAGATTCCCAAGATGGCAAAACCTGCCATTGGAGCTTTAATGATGGGTCTAATAGCAATAGAATTTCCCGAGGTCATTGGCCTGGGATATGGATGGGTCCAGCAACTCCTGGATGAAAATTTCAATTTGTTTTATTCGGGATTCTGGTTATACCTTTCACTGTTTTTTTTGCTCCTCTTCATATTGAAGATCGTTGCAACTTCCTTAACTGTAGGATCAGGTGGTTCTGGTGGTGTTTTTGCCCCAGGAATTGTTTCAGGAGCATTCCTTGGAGTTGCCATATATATCCCCTTTCATGAACTTCTCCCTGTGTTTTCATTCCTTAACTTTGCAGAATTTATCATAGTGGCCATGATTGCTTTCTTTGGAGGGATTTCAAAAGCCCCAATTGCAATAATTATTATGGGTACAGAGATGACTGGATCCTATGCTCTCTTCATTCCCCTAATGCTCGCAACAACCGTGAGTTATTTTGTATCGGGAAATAAGTACTCAATATACAGATCCCAGGTTAATACGAGAAAAGATTCCCCAGCACACAGTTATGAATATGAAAATCCAATTATGGACAAAATATCTGTATTTGACGCCATGAAACGAGATTTCATTAATGTTCCAAGTAATGCCACGATAAAAGAAGCGGTCAGTAAAGTGCGGGAGAGTAAAACGAAATCCATAATGATTGTGGATGATGGGAAATTGGTTGGGTACCTTTCCATTGAAAATATTGACCTTAATGGTGACCTTAGTGGACCAGTTTCATCGGTAATGTCAACCGACATACCGATTATTTCAAAGGATGAAAATATTCATGAAGCTCTGGATAAACTAACGAGAGAACCGGGAGGGAAACTAGCTGTTGTGGATTCAAAAGATCATTCCATGATTTTCGGAACTGTAGGTTTCACTGAGGTTGCTGATGCTTATAACAGAGAAATAAGAAGGAGAAAGGCGATTAGGAAGGATTGAGTGCTCAGCTTTCGCAAGGCGTCCCACTTCAAGAGTTGCTTACGGAATTTCCATGGACTTTAATTCGCTTCGATCTGAAAGTACTCTTTCCTTCATGCTAAGCCATATGAATTTAAGAATGCGGGCATGGCTAAAGCAATATGCGATCTGACCACTTTCAATTCTGACCGGTGGCAGATTATGCAACAACTTGAAAGATAATAACGTTTCACTCTCTTTTATCCACTCTATGGCAAATGTTAAAGCAATTAGCCAATAACTTTTGCAAAATTTATTATGCATCAAAAAATTATTCATTCCATGGCCATGACAACTTTCGAGATTGGGGGAATAAGGCAATTCGATCCTCTGGACATCGACGAAGTCATGGAGATTTGCAGTTCATCTCTATCTGAATCTTATTCTAAGAGCGTGGTCTATGAGATATTTCTTTCATGGCATGAAGGTTTTTATGTTTTCGCAGGTGGTAAGCAAATTATCGGGTTTCTTGCCGGAAGCAGAAAAACTCAACATGATGCCAGGGTACTTCTACTTGCAACAAAGGAAAAGTACAGGGGGTTGGGTATCGGGCAGGAATTGATGAATAAATTCGAAGAGAAGTGCAGATATTTAGGAATTCTTAGTGTAAGACTGGAAGTTAGAACTGACAATGTTCTTGGAATAAAATTTTACAAAAGACTGGGTTACTCTATAACATCGACCCTTCCTGCCTATTACAGCGACGGATCTGATGCCTATGTAATGTGGAAACCATTATTTTGAATTTGATATTATTTCAAATTCAGTTGTCTTATGACATATGATTTCAAGTTTTCCTGGTTCATCAACAACCGTGTCCTTTCCATAAATTATATCCTTATGCGAGCGCACCATACCTTCACCTTCAACAATACGCATCACACTTCCTTCCCTCATTTCCAGCGACATCCTGGAGTTTTCTTTCATATGATATGACACAATAGAAATATTTTCTCCGGAAAAGGCATTTTTCATATATCCCCATGGATAATCTACCCTCCCTGCATACTGGCTTCTTACTGTTTCCAGATCTTTTTCGCTATCAATGCCCATCCAGAAAGTTTCTTCTCGGTATGCACCGATCAACTTTCTTCTTGCAAGTTCAGGAAATACTGTTGTTTCTATATCTTTATTAAGATAATCTGCAAAAAATATATCCTTTGCTGAAGATTTTAGATAATAGACCCCGGCATTTATAAAATATCTTAAAAATGGTTTTTCTTTGAAGCTTGTTACCTGATCCCCTAGGGTCTCGACAATACCAAAAGGACTCTTCATTCTGTATATGAACATTATCATTTGAAACGGTGAATTTATGGAAAATTTGATAAATTCGCTAAAGTTCAGGTCTGTTATTGTGTCTCCGTTTCTAAGCACAATATCCTGATCAGGGCAATTTTTCATAAGATTTCTCACTGAATACAGTGTGCCCATGGGCTTTTCTTCCTTTAGATAATGAAAATTCATTCCCATGTGGGTTTTACCATATCGCTCCTCTATTTTTTCTCCAAGGTGGCCCGATAGTATGTATATTTCTTTTATGCCTGCATTCTGAAAATCGTAAATTTGCCTGTCCATAATAGTGTATTTTTCCTTTATCTCAATAAGCGATTTGGGAATTTCATCCGTCAAAGGTTTTAATCTCTTCCCATACCCACCTGATAATATTGCTCCAATCATTGCGAGTGAATCATAGGAACATATAAAAATTATGTTTATAATTAATTTTTTTATATACGAGAACTCAAATTACTTTTAATTTTTTACCTGTTGAGACGAATGCATCAACCGCTCTTGCTATATCTTCATTAGAATGAACAGCAGATGGCATCAGTCTTATCCTCGCTGTTCCCATAGCCACTGTGGGATATACGATTGGAGAAGCGAATATATTTTCCTCTTCATACAGCAGCTTACTGAATTCCACAGTTTTTCTTTCGTCTCCAATAACAACCGGTGTTATTGGGGTCTTTGTTGTTGTTAGCTTGAAACCATTATCAATAAGTCCTTTCTTCAGGATTTCAGAGTTTTTCCATAATTTTTTTATCAGCGAATCATCTCTGCTCATTATTTCAATAGATTTTAGAACAGCAGCTGCATCGCCAGGGTTCAAAGCACTGCTAAATAGAAATGGTCTTGAACGTTGCCTGAGTAGATCAATAAGATGAGAACTACCGGCTACGAAACCGCCCATTGAGCCTAGTGCTTTCGAAAATGTTCCCATTTCTACCTCAACCTTTCCCGCCAAGGAAAAATGATCAACTATGCCTCTTCCATTTTTACCCAGTACTCCTTCTCCGTGAGCATCATCCACATAACACATGGTATCGTACCTCTCCTTCACCTCTGCTATTTCATCAAGAGGTGCAATATCTCCATCCATACTGAATACTCCATCTGTTATCACAAGGGATCTTTTTCCTTCACTCCTGTGTTCCTTTAGTTGTTTCTCAAGATCTTCCACATTCATGTGCTTATACACATACCTCTTAGCGGAGCTCAACCTTGTTCCATCTATAATACTTGCATGATTTAGTTCCTCGCTAAATATTAAGTCTTCTTTGCCTACAAGCACTGGTATAGTGCCCAGATTTGCAAGAAGACCACCCTGATAAACAAGTGAATCCTCCATGTGCTTAAATTCTGCAAGTTTTTCCTCGAGTTTTCTGTGGATTTCATCTGTACCTGCAATTGATCTTACAGCACCTGCTCCAACCCCAAAGCTTTCAATTGCCTCTATGGCTGCTTTCCTTACCTCCGGATGATTTGCAAGTCCCAGGTAATTATTGGAACACATGTTGAGCATTTTACGGCCCTCAATATTGACCCACGCTCCCTGCGGACTTTGGAGAACTCTTATCGGCACATACCTTCCTGAAGATTTCAAAGATGCAATTTCATCATCTACCCAACCGAGATTTACCATAATATCATATCCTTACTAACTTTAATTTTACTTTGTGAAAAAAGTTTATCCGTCGCCTTTTTTAATGCCATATTGATTACCTGATGTGTCTAAAATACTTATGACCGGTTCCGCTGGTCAGGTTGGCGGAGAACTATTATTAGAACTTGAAAAGAAATTCTCATCAAATGATATAATAATATCTGACATTAGTGGATTGGACAGAATTTCTGATAAATATGAAAAAATTATTCTTGATGTAAGAAACTATGATTTATTAAAACAAATAATTAAAGAAAAAGATATAAGGTATATATTTCATCTTGCCTCAATTCTTTCAGCTAAGGGTGAAGAAAACCCAAAGCTTGCTTTTGATGTTAACATGAACGGAACACACAATGTTCTATATGCAGCAGCAGAACTTAGAATAGACAGGGTCTTTATACCATCTACCATAGGGGTTTTCGGACCGGAAGCACAAAAGGATAATACCCCAATTTTAAATGCATCAAGACCCAGGACCATGTATGGTATTTCGAAATTCACTGCAGAATATCTAATGCAATACTATTTTGAACGGAGTAACCTCGATGTAAGAGGAATAAGATATCCCGGTCTGCTGAGCTATAAAACACCGCCTACAGCAGGAACAACAGATTATGCAGTAGATATGATCATACACGCTGCTAAGGGCAAAGATTATACATGCTACCTAAAAGATGATGCAGTTCTTCCAATGATGTATATGCCAGACGCCATGGAAAATACAATTAGGCTCTTTAATGCCCCACTCAAGAACTTAAGATATCGCGGAGAGTACAACATATCAGCCTTCTCATTTTCACCAGGTGAATTAGCTGAAGCCATTAGGGAGTTTGTTCCCAACTTCAAAGTCAATTATAAACCTGACAGCAGACAGAAGATTGCAGAATCCTGGCCAAGAAGCCTTGACTGTTCAGATGCGATAAAAGATTGGGGTTTCAATGCCAGATTCACTTTAAGGGAAATGATCAAAGATATGATAACCAATATCCAAAAAAATTAGTATTATTCACCGTATCACCATGTATCAGCTATTTAAGTCCAATTTGAGATGACGGTGGTTATTAACTTTTAACATAGTGTTCAAGTCAGTCTAAATGCATGGAATAATGTCTTATTGAGTCGGAAACAAATTGTTTAATTTTGTTAATTGCCATATTACTAACCTTACGTCATTCAAATTTCTGCAAAATGGGATTATTGAGGAAATCAAAACCCTCCATCAAAGATTCTATGGGAACTTCTTTTATCTGCCTCTGAGAATCCCGTTCTCTAATTGTCACAACATTTCTTGAAAGCGTATCATAATCCACGGTTATACAATACGGAGTTCCGATCTCGTCCTGTCTTGAATATCTTCTACCAATAGAACCACTGTCGTCGAAAAGAATCCTCGATTCAATTTGTCTTAAGGCATTGAAAAGTTCTTGTGCTCTCTCTGTGAGCCCATCCTTCTTCTGAAGAGGCAATATTGCTAGAACATATGGAGAGATTTCCTCTTTTAAGGAAAGAACCTTGTATCCGCTTTCTCTCTTATTATACGAGGATGATAGAATCGCCATAATCATTCTGTCAATACCATAGGCAGGTTCCAGAACCTTCGGAATAATATCACCATTTTCGCCTAAACTCATGTTCTGTCCTGAAGAATTCTGGTGATTTTTTACGTCAAATTGTCCTCTATCAGATATCCCCACAATTTCAACCCAGTCTTCGTCTAGAAGAAATTCAAGGTCCCAGCAATCTGATGAATAATGTGCTAACTCATCTTTTCTGTGTTGCCTGAATCTCAATCTATTTCTGTCTATTCCAATCCTTAAAGCAATCCTTAATGTTACTTCCATGAAATAGGCATGCTCAGGTGTTCCAATTATACCTTCCTCGAATGCTTTTTCGATATCTTTCTTCTGCTCTCTCCCATTATTGCTAAGGAGTGTTATTACTTCGCCTTTGTCGGGATAAAAAGGAGATTTGTTGGACGGGTCTATGAATACCTCAACCTCAGCCATGTTAAATTCCCGCTGTCTTATGATTGCCTGCCTAGGGGAAATTTCGTTCCTGAATCCTTTCCCTCTCTGAATTACAATCATTGGCAATTTTCCTCGATTATACGTAAGAAGAAGTTTGAAATTAACAAAGATTCCCTGTGCGGTTTCCGGCCTGAGGTAAAGTTTTTCATTTCCGTTTGATGATATCTGAAACATGAGGTTGAAGTTGTAAGCGTTCTTAAGAAAAGAACCGCATTTTGGGCAACGTATCTTGTTATCTAAGAGAAGTGATGCGGCTTGATCCTCGTTCAATGGAACAAGATTTATCCCTTGATTTGAGAGTAAGGATTCTACTTTAAAACTTGATTTGCATTGTTCACATGTTGTGGCAAGGTCAGCG
This sequence comes from Thermoplasmata archaeon, assembly GCA_021809755.1. Lineage (GTDB taxonomy): Archaea > Thermoplasmatota > Thermoplasmata > Thermoplasmatales > Thermoplasmataceae. Next base: position 11,731 of record JAJZJZ010000009.1, on the reverse strand, counting down.
AATCTTTGCAAGTGCCCGGATGCCCGAAAAACTGCTTCCGGTGTTATGGACGGTGAATCGTAAGGGATTGCACCAATTTTCAGATATTCTTCCATCCAGATCTTATAGACATTTTCTTTCAGAATTGTTCCAAGTGGGGCGTAATCATATAATCCGGCAGAGCCACCATAGATCTGAAATGAAGGCCAGAAAAACCCCCTTCTTTTGCAAATTTCAACAATTTCATCAAAGTTTGACATCGAATACCCCCATTAGATCAAGGTCATAAAGCATTCCTGATAATCTTCCTGGGCCGTCAAGAACAGGTAAATGATTAAAATTTCCCTTGCTCATCTTATTGGCAATTGAACCAATCGTCTCTTTGGAATATGCGACGACGGGATCTCTGATAAGTATGCTTTCTACCGTCTCCTGTGGCATTTTTATCTGATTTCTTTCTATAAAGTATGAGCCCATATTTCTAATCCCTCCCCACGTCCATGGATCTTCGTCAAGGTCGCTTCCCGGATTGGTTCTATTGATGTTTGAAATAATATCGATTTTATCAAATAGATCTCTGTCTGTTATTAATCCCTTGAATACTCCCTCTATATCAATGATTGGGTTTGCAAATGTACCGCTGTACCTCATGGTATAATAAGCAACGGAAAGTGGTGTTTTCTCCCACATGGGAAATGTAATTCCCAATCTTATGTTCTTAATCTCCACATTTGGAAATCGTTGAGCCATAATTCCGAGAAAGTTCTGTGGAGTGAGAATTCCGATTACTCTGTTTGACTCATCAGTAACGATAATGTGCCTCCTTCGTTGCCTTATCATCTCCCTGGCTGCGAACTCAATTGAATCTTCTGGATTAACCGTTTTTGCGTTCCTCATTACCATTGCAGCCTGAGTTTCATTTGGATTGTTAAATATGTCCCTCCTGCTTATAACACCGGCAAAAATTCCATTTGAATCTGTTACAGGCATGCCAGTTATATTATTCCTTACCAAGGCATCCACTGCTTCCGACAATGTTCCGGGAACTTTAAAAATGATTGGTTTTTCAGTCATTATATCTCTTACTGACAGCTCCATATTAAGGGTTATACATTTCCGCTTATCATAATATTGCTATTCAATCATTATTTTGTTCATAGGTGAACTAAAAACATTTAAACTAAATAGATTATACACTCTGGAAATTGGTATATATGACAACCTCTAATGATTATGATGTAATTGTTGCTGGGGCAGGGATGTCAGGTAGTTTGGCGGCAGCTATGGCGGCCAGAGGAGGGGCATCGGTTTTGCTTGTGGATAGAAACAAAGAAGAATCCGTCGGGAAAAAGACTGTTTGGGGATGGACATGCGGTGATGCAGTTGCTGGAAGCCATATTGACTTTCTTCAAAAAAACACAGGCGTTACATTTTCACACCCGGAACTTGATCAGAAGGTGGACGGTGTACTCGCTCTTTCGCCAGATCTTTCCTCGAAATATCCCTTCGATGGTCTTGGATATTCATTGGATAGACCAGAATTTGAGAGAAAATTACTGCAGATAGCCTTAAAGAGTGGGGTTGAGTATATTCCCGAATTTGAAGTGGATGGTCCAATAGCAGAAAATAATGTAATCACCGGTATATCGGGAAGAGCCAAAGGAGGAGAAAAAAAGGTCTTCAAATCGAAATTAGTTATAGACTGTCTTGGAGTCTCCACTGTTATCAGAAGAAAACTCCCAGAGAATCCATTTATAGACAGAACCATAGATATCGATGATATTGAAAGCACTGGTAGATATATCTTTGAATTTGAATCTCTTGATCACGAAGATGAGAGATATTACGACAGAAAATATGCGCTCATACATCTTAACAATGAGATTGCACCTGGAGGATATGGATGGGTTTTCCCAAGATCCGGAAACAGAGTCAACATTGGATTGGGAGTACAGAAAAGGAGTCTTGACATTAGAAATAAAGCACTGGGAAAGTCAGATAATCTTCAATCTCTAATTGACAATTATGTTAAAATGTTACCTGTGTTTAAAGACCTCAAAATATACGACAAGGATAGTAACGGAAAGGGATCATGGTCTGTACCAGTAAGAAGACAGATGGAAAGTCTGGTGTTCAATGGATATATGGGGGCTGGTGACAGTATGGTTATGCCAAATCCAATCAGCGCAGGTGGAATTGGCCCCGCTCTTATCTCAGGTATAGTCTGCGGAAAACATGCCGCAAGAGCTGTACAGGAAGGAGATGTATCTGTGAAAAATTTGTGGAGTTATAATTTAGAATATAACGAACTCTACGGGAAGAAGATGGCAGGAATGGAAGCTTTCAGAATATATTTGCAATCCCTAAACAATTCAATCCTAAACTATGGAATGAAATCATTCCTTACGAATGAGGAAGCCTCTGATTTAACCGTTGGTTTAATCCCTGAGTTGTCCATGGCACAGAAGTTTAAAATGATCCTCAAGGGAGCAAGAAATATCACAGCATTCTCCAATCTCATATACACAGTAAAGAAAATGAAGGAACTAAATGAGATCTACGACAATTATCCAAAGACTCCGGAAGAATTTCCAAAATTCAAATCTGTTGTAGTTCATGAGATTGAGGAAGTAAAGGAGAGGTTCAAACCAAACCCAATCTGATAAAATTTAATCGATGTTTTATTTTTGAACATTCACTAAATCTTTACCAGTTTTTCTTTCATATTCACTCCTAAGATATCGATCCCTTAATACCTGATACCCTTTCCCGTTGCTTTGTGCCATAATTGCAATATCATCACCGGTTCTCTTCACAGTTGCAGGAATACCTGCAATGATAGAATTCGGGGGACAGGTAAAATTCTCTTTTACCACAGCACCTGCTCCAACTATACATCCCGAGGCAATGTGTGATCCGTTAAGAATAACGGACCCCATTCCAATAATCACGTTATCATCTACTTTTGCCCCATGAACAACGGCATTGTGCCCAATGGAAACATTGTTTCCTACTAATACTGCATTTTCCCTTTCAGTATGAATAGTGACATTGTCCTGAACATTGGTATTCTTTCCAATTCTAATGCTATTCAAATCTCCTCTTAGTACTGCATTGTCAAAAATCGAAACACCATCATCAAGCTCCACATTTCCAATCAAAACCGCTGTTGGAGCTAAAAATACATTACTTCCTATTCTAATCATGTAACCTAATCGACATTCAGATAAAATATTCATAGTTTTTTTGTGGTCAAATAATTTGAGTACTTACTATTTCATATAAAAGGTATTTTATTCAGTTTGAATTCTCACTTCATGGATAATGAAGAATTTTTTCAGAGGATCCTTCAACTTGATGGTTTCCTTGCTCATCTGGATCTTTCTCTGAAATCCGCCGAATCAGGAAAGGCATCTATTATTGTTGAATTCAATGAGAAGATCATGAGACCGGGCGGAATAATGCATGGCGGGGCTATTTCCAGTCTTTTCGATCTTTGCGGAGGTATTGCAATTTTTACTGCGGCCGATATTATTAACAGTGTGACTATAGAATTAAATATCCTCTTTATGAGACAGGTCAATAATGGACCCATTGAGATAAGAGCAAATGTTGAAAGAATGGGAACAAGAACTGCGTTTGCCACAATGGAACTCTTTGATGGAAAGGGAGAATTGTGTTCCAAGGGAAGCGGAATATGGTCTGTGTTCAGGTGATTGTATGAGCCGAATGGGAATTTTCAAGGAAGATAAGTCATTGGTTGGGGAAACTATTATATTCGCAATGGGAGCCAGTATTTCAATATACAGAGTTCCAGATATTATTAGAGATCTCAGGGAAGCAGGTGCTTCTGTTTTGCCTGTTATGAGCCAGACCTCACTAACACTCATCACCAAAACGACAATTCAATGGGCAGCAGAAGCTGATGTTCTGGATAATTTGTCTGGAAAGATGGAACATATCAATATTTTTGAGAATGAACCGGAAAAAAAGGTATTCCTTGTATGTCCTGCAACTTATGACCAGATAGGAAAATTTGCCTCTGGCATTGCGGATGGAATAATTGATACAATGTTTGCATATGCTCTTGGCCATGGTATTAGAATAATTATCGTGCCTGCAATGCATCTTGATATGTATGGAAATACCATCATAACCCAAAACATAGAAAAGCTCAGAAAAGCAGGAGTTACGATACTTGAACCAATCATTGCAGACGAAAAGGCAAAGATACAGGATTCTGAGGAGATAATAGATGCTATTATAAGATCAGGAACGAAAAATAATGGAAAAAATATTTTAATCATAAGCGGGAGAAGTGAATTACCCATAGATCCAGTGAGGTCTATTACGAATAGAAGTTCTGGAACTACAGGTATTTGGCTTTCCAGATGGGCATATAGATCGGGTTTCAACAAAATAACTCTCATAGGAAACGCCTCAGAGGTTTTTCCTGCGTACGTAACTTTAAAGGCCTGTTATCTTAACAAAGATTTTTATTCCATAGCTATGGACGAGTTAAAAAACAGTCACTACGACTGCGTGATCGTTTCAGCTGCGTTGTCGGACTATGAATTCGAAGCATCAAAGGAAAAGATTGACAGTTCTAAGAATCTTTCCCTTGTTCTGAAACCTTCAAAAAAATTAAAAGACATCATAAAGGAGCAATTCAAGATTCCAATTATCAGTTTCAAGCTCACCCATAGAGGTAAAGATATAACAGCAGAAAAGAACGAAATCATGGTGGTTAACTACATTGAAGATAATATCATTGGATCTGAATCTGGAAAATATAAATTTCTTATAAGAGGAAGGGAAGAGAAGGAAGAGTTAATGACAAAAAGTTCCATGGCTCAAAGATTGATTAATATGCTTCAAGGGGAAATTTAACGATGAAGGACATTTCAATAATAGGAATACAGCTACCCGTTGTGCAGATTGATGATGCCTTAAATCTTCTTGAGGATGCCTTGCAGAAGGTTGTGAAACTAGAAAATAAGGTTGTAGTATTTCCAGAACGCTGGATTTCTAATACCATAACTAATGAAAACGAAAAATTTTCCTTAATTATAGAAAGATTGCTACAGATATCCAAAGACAATAAATTATGCATCGTTCCAGGATCATTCCTCGTTGAAAGTGAGAATAAAATCACAAACCGTTCTCCATTCATTCTTGACGGAAAAATCATGGGATGGCAGGAGAAAATCTCACCGTTCCTCAATGAAAGGTCGAGAGTTACTGGTGGGAAACAGATAAATGTCTTCCAGTTTAATGAGATAAAGATAGGAATAGCAATATGTTATGATATCGACTTTCCTTACTACTCAAGAATATTGGCTCATAAAGGATGTGACCTAATAATAAATCCAGCACTCATTGTTGAAAATTTTCATGATATGTGGCATCTATATGTTAAAGCAAGGTCTTTGGAGAACAGAATTGGAATTATATCTGTGAATTCCTCCTCGGAAGTATTCATGGGGGAATCAATTGCTTCCTTTCCATTTCCATATAAGTTTGGAGCAAAGCTCAGCACAACTACTGCAACCCAATCCTCAAACCTAATTGTGGAATTTGACTGGGAACAAGTCCGGGAAATGAGAAAAAAGAGGTTAGAAGAGGACCCGGGTTCTTATGATTTATTTATAAAAAAGTAAGATATTAAAGTGGAAAATCAATTTTTCATTTCTCAAATTGATATCGTGGCCTTTTCAAGTTCCTGAATATGAATTTAGAATAAATGTGAGTCCATAAAGAAAATTGTTATGAGAATAAAGGAACCAAGAACTCACTTATACTTGTACAAACTTCTTCATAGTGGCTATAATGAATATTGTGCCCCCCGCCATCAATAATATGCATTTTGGCATTTTTGATTTCCTTTGATAATTTGACGCCATATTCCAATGGAATTCTTGGATCATCAGACCCCCAAAGAATGAGTGTTGGAATTTGGATGTTCCTTAAGAGATTGTTTCCGATTTTCATATCGTCTCTGCTATTATTCATTATAATATTTCTCATTGTTGCTCTGTCATTGTTTTTGTTGACTGCTAAAACCTGATCCAAAAATTTTTCAATTTCTGATTCACCTGCTGTTGCAAGAGTTGGATTGGTACCTGCGCTTCCTATTAATATCAATCCCGAAATATCTTCATGAGAGGTTGCATAGTTCAGTGCAACCCATCCTCCGTATGAATGTCCCCCTATAACCGGCTCTTTCAGATTGAGATTTTCAATAAAATCTTCCATTGATTCTCTTTGCATTTGTACGGTAATATTTTCTGATTTCGATCTTGTATGTCCATGACCCAGAAGATCAGGAAATATTAGCCTGTATTTCTTTGGAAGGCACCCTGAAAGCTTAAAAAAGACGTTCCCCATTCCTCCTAATCCGTGAAGAAGAATTACGGGAATTTCTCCATCTCCGTCTAAAAATGATATTTCTCCATGCCTTGTTTCAACTATGTCCCTTTTCATATTAAAGCCTTATGCAACAATAAATCAAAATGTTTGCCTGAAAATGATAATGTTACGTTTTTCGTAATAAAAAGAAATTATTGTTGTCAGGTATAAGAGCAGAAATAGTAAAAATTTAATTACTGATCACTATGAATTTCATGTGACTGGTCAAAAAAAGTATGTTTATGATTTTTCGGAAGGAAGCAAAGAAATGGTCAATCTTTTAGGAGGAAAGGGTGCAGGTTTGGCTGAGATGAGGAAGATTGGACTTCAGGTACCTCCAGGTTTTACAATTACCACAGAAGCCTGCATCTCCTTCCAGAAAAATCAGAAGTTCCCGGAGGGTTTGGTTAAGCAGTACGAAGAGGCACTGGAGAGGTTGGAGAAAGAGACTGGGAAGATTTTTGGTGACTCAAAAAATCCTCTTCTGGTATCAGTGAGATCAGGAGCACCAATCAGCATGCCGGGAATGATGGATACAATTCTCAACGTAGGCTTGAACAGTGAGACAATTCAGGGTCTAAGCGCTAAGACTGGAAACCGCAGATTCGCATTGGATTCTTTCAGAAGACTTAAGCAGATGTTCGGTACAGTAGTTTTGGGTATCCCTCATGAAGAATTCGAGGACGCAATAGAGGCACTTAAAATAAAGAGGGGAAAAAAGTTCGATGTTGAGCTTGATGAAAGAGATATGGAAATTTTAGTAGATAATTTCGATGATGTTTATGTTAAGAACAATAAAAAATTCCCTGAAGATGTAAGAGAACAACTTAACATGTCAATAAAGGCAGTGTTTTTGTCCTGGAATTCCGAAAGAGCCAAAGCATACCGGGAGATCAACGCAATTGATAATTCTTTAGGTACTGCAGTAAACATTGTTTCCATGGTCTTTGGAAATATGGGTTCAGATTCTGCAACAGGAGTTGCTTTTACAAGGGATCCAAATACTGGTGAACCTGGTATATTTGGGGAATACCTAGAAAATGCACAGGGAGAAGATGTTGTTGCTGGTATCAGAACTCCTAAGAAAATTTTAGATTTGGAAAAATTCATGCCCAGAGCTTATAACGATCTCATATCTTCTGCCAAAAAACTAGAGCTCCATTATAAGGATATGCAGGATATTGAATTCACCATAGAGAAGGGAAAATTTTATCTGCTCCAGACAAGAAACGCCAAGAGAAGTTCCAAATGTGCAGTAAGAGTGGCTACGGATCTCGTGAAGGAAGGTATAATTGATAAACGGGAAGCGCTACTTAGAATAACGCCTAATACTTTGGATACGCTTTTCCATTACCAGGTCAAGAAAACTGGTAAAGAGAAGGTTCTGGGAACAGGATTGGCTGCATCGCCTGGTGCCGCTGTTGGCTCAATAGTATTTTCATCTGACAGAGCAGTTGAATTATCCAAGCAAAAAAAGAAGGTTGTTCTAGTTCGTCCCGAAACAACTGCCGATGATGTTAGAGGTATGTCTGCCTCTGAGGGTTTCCTTACTCAAAAGGGTGGAATGACTTCTCATGCTGCAGTGGTAGCAAGGGCAATGGGTAAACCTGCAGTGGTTGGTGCAGAAAGTATCACCGTAAATGTAAGAGATGGAACCCTTACGTGCCAAGGCATAGTACTAAGAGAGGGTGACATTATAACCATGGATGGAACCAATGGTGAGTTCATTATAGGCGTGACTGATCTTGAAAAGCCATCAGTAGGAAACGATACTGATCTTCTCCTAAAGTGGGCAGATGAATTCAGAAAGCTTGGTATCAGGGCAAATGCAAATACTCCAGAGGAGGCTAGACTTGCAAGAAATAATGGCGGAGAAGGTATAGGGCTTGCAAGAACCGAAAGGATGTTTCTAGGTGATGGTAGGATAGAGATAATGAGAGCAATGATTATGTCCAAAACAAGGGAGGACCGACAGTTTTATCTCTCAAAACTACTTCCAATGCAGATATCAGATTTCACTGAATTTTTTAAAACAATGGAGGGGTATCCAGTTATCATAAGACTTTTGGATCCCCCTCTACATGAATTCCTTCCAGATAAGGAAGAAATTATGAATGAGGTGTTTTCATTAAAAATGAAACTTTCTTCAATGAGAGATCCAAAGGAAATTGACGATGCCGTTGCAGTGTTAAGCGAGAAAAACAAGATTTATCAGGTAATTAAATCTCTAGAAGAATTCAATCCTATGCTTGGTTTCAGAGGGTGCAGGCTTGGAATAAGCTATCCTGAGATATATGAAATGCAGGTTAACGCAATAATTAAAGCTGCAATCAATGTATCAAATGAGGGAAAGAAGATATTCCCCGAAATAATGATACCTCTGGTCGGGGAGAGCAGAGAACTGGAAATTCTTAGAGAGAGATTAGAAAAGGTTGTTGAATCAATCGATGGTCATGAAAAGATAAAATACAAATTTGGAACAATGATAGAAATACCGAGAGCGTGTGTCACGGCAGACAAGATTTCAAAGTTCGCTGATTTCTTCTCCTTTGGAACAAACGACCTGACGCAGATGACCTTTGGATATTCAAGGGATGATGCAGAAGGAAAATTTATGTCCAAATATCTCGATAATCAAATTCTCCCAGGAGATCCTTTCAGAACTGTAGATTTTGAAGGCGTGGGGGAGTTAATGAAAATGGCTGTTGAGAAAGGAAGAAAAGGGCAGCCTAAACTTGAAATTGGAATATGTGGTGAGCAGGGAGGAGATCCGGAAACTATAGAGTTTTGCCATAAAATAGGACTTGATTATGTTTCTGCTTCCCCTTTCAGAATACCGGTAGCAAGACTTTCTGCAGCAAGGGCAGCCATAATGGATGTTGGATAAATTTAAGATTTAATCAAATTTTTCTTTTAAATTGTTTAAGTAGATTTGACATCAAAATGAAATAGGAAATTGAAATATGCCAAAGATGCAGGAATCTGAACTGCCACACAGGAATATCATATTGATGGTTCTGATTATTGGAACTATGATGTCTGCTGTTGATTCCACAATAGTGCTTCTAGCATTACCTAAAATCAATGGTGCCCTCGTTACAGATTTCTCCTCATCCATTTGGGTCATCCTCATTTATTTAATGATAGTGGCTATTTTTACAACTCAGTTAGGTTCGGTTGGCGATTCTCTGGGCAGGGGAAAGATATTTTCTTCAGGGATTGCATTATTTACAATCGCATCTGTTGTGTGTGGCTTATCTCCAAATATTAGTATCCTCATTTCAATGAGAGGAGTTCAGGCTTTTGGTGCAGCCATGATGCAGGCAAACTCAGGAGCTATTGTTGCCGACACGTTTAGTCCGAAGATCAGAGGGAAGGCCTTTGGATATACCACACTTGGTTGGAATATTGGAGGAACTTTAGGAATTGTGCTAGGTGGAGTTATTACTTACTATTTGTCATGGAACTACATTTTTCTCATAAATGCCCCCATAGGTCTTGTAGCTTTTATCTTCAGCATAAAATATATAAAAGATTCAAAGAAAGTAAAGCACGTGTTTGATTTTCCCGGAATTGTTGCACTTGCCATATCATTGTTCTCTCTGTCATATTCAGGTGTGGAAGTGGCATCAGGAGCAGCACTATTCATAGTTTTGACATATATGGTCATAGGGTTAGCATCATTTATAGTTTTTCTTATAATAGAAACGAAGAGTGAAAATCCAATAATTGATCTTGGAGCGTTTAAATCAAAATACCTCAGTTTATCACTAATGGCTACATTCTTACAGGCAACCGGATATCTATCTGTAGTTTTTCTGCTAATATTATATCTACAGGGCGTAAGAGGACTTTCTCCCCTTTATGCTGCCCTTATTTTGGTTCCCGGGTATGTAATTGCAAGTTTCCTTTCACCTAAAATGGGAAAGGTAGCTGATAAATTTGGCTCAAGAACCATGGCTACATTGGGAATATTTTTAATGATTATAGCGGTGATCATATATGCACAGTTAAAGAGCGATTCCTCATATTATCAGGTCATTACGGGATCACTCATAGCAGGGGTGGGCGGTTCGATGTTTTGGCCCTCAAACAATAAAGCTGTAATGGCAGCGGCGCAAACAAAATCCTTTGGGTCTACTTCCGGTTTGCAGAGAACCCTTGCGAATATTGGTACTCTACTTAGTTTTGTTATTACAATTTCCGTTGCATCCTTAACTGTTCCCAGATACGTGTCCTATGAAATATTTCTAGGAGATGGAGCTCTGAATTCTTCCCAATATGTTTCATTTTTGGGAGGATTAAGGTACGCTTTTGTAGCATCTGCACTTATCCTTCTAGTAGCAGGCTTTTGTTCGTTCATGAGATCAGGTAATGATATTCACATAACTGTGTCTCATCCGGAAAAAAAATCGTAATCGTAAATTACCATAACCTCTGAGGATTCTTCCATAGTTCTTACCTTATTTATCACATCTTTTGCAGTAACCATATTCTCCGAAAAACATATAAAAACCCCATATTTAGAGTCTGTAATAGAGAATATAGTACTTTCAATGAGTGCTTTTCTTATATTTTCATTATTACCCGAAAATATGCTAAAAAGAACGATGTCTGTCTTTGAAAGGTCCACTTTAATTGTAACATTTAGAAGATTGTTTTTCTTCATAATATTGTAGCGCCATTTAACTCTCATTAATGGAGCATTAATTTCCTTGGCAATATCAGAAAGATTTGCCCTGGGATTCAATCTTAGCTGATCAATAATTTCCCGGTCAATTGCCTTTGAATTTGAATTATAGGAAATAAACTTTGGAAAGTATCTCATCACTGGGTTTCCAAGTTCTTCAGCAGCCTTGGATATTTGGATATTTACATCAGCTTCATTCTTACCTTCAAACCCATAAAGCGTAATTTTTTCAAGACACTTAATTTTGGTTCTTGATATGCCACTGAATTCCCGCTCTGATACAAATGCGGCAAACCCTTCAACTTTTCCTGTTAAATATGGTGATTCCATAACTATGAAATTTTTAATAATCCCTTCTTCAATCATCTTTCCCATCCTATAGTTAAGGGTCTGAGCCGAAATCCCTATATTATTTGCAATTTGTCTTTGAGGTGTCCGTGCATCTTTTAGTAGACTGAACAAAATCCTCTTATCAATCAGATCCATTGCTTCTTAACTCTATGAAATAAATAAAGTTTACACTATCTATCAAGAAAGCATTAATCTCTTGAAATTTTTAATAAAAAGTTTTTTTACAAATTACTTATAGGTTAAAATTTCTTAGCTATTGTGAAATTATCAAGGATACCTATTAATCATCCTAGAATGGTTGCA